>RFIY01000326.1 GCA_003695505.1 Candidatus Dadabacteria bacterium
ACCGTCGCGAAAGCAAACCCGCACGCGACGCATCCCGCCACGCTCTCACTGGCGTTCAAACAACTGCAACTGAACAAATCCGACAAGGCCAAATCGACGCTCGAAGGCCTGATCAGCAAGGACAACCCGGCCGAGACGTACGCCTACAACCTGGCGTCGTTCAAGGGCGCGTTCGACAGCCTGTCCGATCTGCTCGGCCTGATCCTCGCCAACACGGCACCCGGATTTCGTCCGGCACAGGGGACCGACTTCCGGGCGCTGGTCGAAAGCGTACTGAGCACGATCACCGATAACCTGACCGATCTTGCTTCGGCAGCTGACGTGCTTCGTACGGCGGATGCCGACAAGATCTATATCAACATCGACAGTCTGCCGCTGTCGCTCGATGTTGCGACGCTGAATGACCTGGTGGGTACCGATCTGCCGACCGACCTGTCGATCGACATCGGTGGCGGGTACGACCTGCCGGAACTGCTGCTCTTCGGTGCGGCATCGAATGCCGTCGTCGGTGGTGTCGACTTCCTGCTGGCGCATCAGCTCCGTCTGTCGATCAGCTCGATTCCAGATGTCTTTACCAGCGCGTCGATTGCCGAGTTCATCGCGACCAACAGCAAGCTTCTCGATCTGGACAAGCCGGATCAGGCCAAAGGCGCCAAGGATCTGTTCATCAAGGCGCTGGATTACCTGGTTGGCGACGAAAATGGCACGGGCGGACGCCAGTCCCTGCTGGCCGCGATCGAGGCCGAATACAGCCAGGATCAGAGTGGCGACATCATCGTCTGGAAGGACGTTGATGGTAATGGTCAGGCCAGCGACGGCGATGAGATCGAAATTGCGTTCATCAAACAGTTCATCGATCAGGGCATCGAAGGACTCGAAGCCGGTGACGAAACGATCGAGGTGCCGCTGGGTCGCGATACCTGGCTGAAGCTCGTTGAGCTTGGCCGCGCGCTCGTTCAGAATCTCGATGGCACCAGCACCGACCCGATTTCGCTCGGCAAGTACCTGTCGGCGAAACTCGATGGCCAGACCGACAAGAAGTACCTGTGGGAAGAGCTGCAGCAATTCGTCCAGGATGACATTGATCTGCCGGCCAGCGATCCGGACAAGATCGGCTTCGAAAAGCCGCTGCCCGATATCAAGGAATGGCTGTTTATGGATCCGGCGGCATATTTCGACAATCCGATCGGACTGCGTAACCTGCTGCCGGTCGTTTACGAAATGGCGCTGTACGATTCGAAGCTCGCGAACAAGACAGATGACAAGGTCTACGAAATCGCGATCGAGTGCGAAATCGGCTACACCGCGGCGCAATTCGCCAATGCGACGGCTGCTGGATCCAGCACGGGGCTGCCCAGCGATTCACTGATTCGTGACCTCTGCGGCAGCGAATTCGGTTCCGCGAACGCGGAAGAGCCGGATGCCATGGCGTTCAAGCGCATCATTTTTGATGATGCGGTAACGGCGGCCGATTCGACCTACGTCGCTGCTGCCGACGATTTCAGCCACTTCAATTATGCAGTGTTTGCGACCGACACAACCAACACCGCCGCGGGCTTCGGCGTGACGACCGAGGCACAGTTGCTGGCGCCGCCGGTGACCAAGGCTGTCAGTATGGTCATGGTGGATGGTCTCGATACGGACGATACGACCGTTGGCATCGATGGCAAGGCGCCGGTGACCGATCCGGCCAGTCACGAAGACATCTTCCTGAGTATTCTGATGCAGAATCCGTCGTTCGGCGGCAATCTGCTGATCGACCTGACCGGGGCCGGTGACAGCGCCGCCGTGGCCACCAACGACTCGTTGAACAAAGCGATCAGCGAAATCTGGCATCTCTTCGGGCACCACATCGAAACGCTGATCGACGATCTGACGTCTGACAGCTAAGCTGTCTATCGTATCGCGAATACCAGAAGGGCGCCTGCGTGATGCAGGCGCCCTTCTTTATTGGGGTCCGCGGGCTGCTACGATGAACATATGTCACCCGAGTCTGTGTGAAGGGAGTCGCCGTGAGGGTAACGGTTCTGGCGTTTCATCCGGAGAGCGTCGATCGCGCCATCGAGCAGCTCGAAGCGCTTTATCCGGACCAGCAGTTTGACCTGGAGTATGTGTATCCGAGTATCGCATTTTCCGACGCCGATGTGCTGGACGAGGAATTGCGCGCCGGTATCGAGGCGCGGTTTGCGGATCTTGAGCTGGAACTGAGGTATCTGCACTGTGCGCCGGCGGAGTTTTTGTCGGCGCTTTTCCAGGGACAGCCCCCTGCGCTGGTCGTTGTCGCGTACCGTTTTTACAGTGAGCGCGTCGCGTTGACGACCAACATGCTGCTGATGCGGCGATTCCCAACGTTACTGATCGGCTACGACGAGTAACGCGACGAAGGGCGCACCGACCGTGTGGAAACGGCTACAGGACGGGTTTCTGTTCTGGGTGCTGGCCGGCGCGGCATGGGGATGGTTGTGGCCGGAAGTGGCGGCACCGGGCCGGGTAGCGATTCCCTGGGCGCTGGCGGGGATCATGGCCGCGATGGGTCTGACGCTGACGGCGGCGCAATTCCAGGATCTCCGGCATTACTGGCGACCGGCGCTACTGGGTGTCGCGCTGCAATATACCGTGATGCCGCTCGCGGCCGTGGGGCTTGGCTGGGCCCTGGGGCTGGCACCGGATCTGGCCGTTGGCATGGTCCTTGTCGGCGCGGTTCCTGGCGGGACAGCATCCAACGTGGTGACCTGGCTGGCGCGTGGGCACGTCCCGCTGTCCGTCGCGATGACTGTCGGGTCAACGCTGCTGTGCGTGCTGTTGACGCCGCTCTGGGTCTGGGCTGCGGCCGGCCAATGGGTGCCGGTGGATCCGCTGGGTCTCCTGAGGTCGACGGCCCTGCTGGTTCTGCTACCGGTTGTCTGCGGGATGTTTGTCCGCAAGGTCATCGGGCTTTCCGAACGCTTGCGGGAAGATGTTCTGCCGCTCCTGTCCATCGTCCTGATCGCCTGGATTGTCGGTGTCATCGTTGCGATCAATCACGAGCGAATGCAACTGTTGCCGATGGTCGTCACGGCCGTTGTGTTGCACAACGCGTGCGGACTGGCCGCCGGATGGTGGGTTGCTGGTCTTGTGCGGGTCCCGGCGGACGTGCGGCGCACGATTGCGATCGAAGTTGGCATGCAAAACAGCGGGCTGGCCGTAGCGCTGGCGCTGAAACATTTTTCAGCGGTCGCGGCGTTGCCCGGGGTCGTGTTCAGCGTCTGGCACAACGTCACCGGCCCGTTACTGGCCGGAATCTGGCGACGGCGCGCGGAGTAGCTGCGGGTAGTCGACATACAGGTAGGGTTGACCCCTTTCGGGGCGATACAGTTTCCCCATCGCGACGACGCGGCCGCCGCGCAGCCGTTCGATGTCGATGCCGGCCTCGGCGAATCGCGGGAGGCTGCGCCTGCCAATGCGAATTTGTAGCGTGTGCGGCCCGCGGCCCACGATCAGCGTGATGTAACGCTTGTGTGTGTCGATGCGCTGCACGCGGCCGGACACCATCACGAACGGTGGGTATTGCTGGGCCAGTGCAATGCGAGGTGGCACAGGTTCCGTTGTATGGTGCGCCCAGAGTCCGATCCGGTGCCGCCGAGCCTGCTCGTATGTCGCTGTATCGGTCGTGACATTTGCCGTGGCGCACGGCGGGATGAACATCGGCCAGGCCAGCCCGTTCGCCAGCAAAGCCGATGAAAGATCCGTATCGTCGGTGACGCGGTGAACGCGCGCGAGTACGCGGCCATAACGGTCGCGCGGTGATGTGGGGCAGATGTCGATTTCTGCCGTTGCAGGCAGTGGGCCGAGCCAGCACCGCGTGAATGCCGTTGCAGACGGGCCATCCGGTGTGTCGCGTTCCGGCGTGTCGACATTGAGAACCCGGATGCGTCGGCCACAGGCATCCTCGAGCGTATCACCGTCGATGACACGGGTCACTGTCCAGATCCTCTCGCCAACCGGCTGTTGCGCACAATCCGGGGTCAGGCCCGCGCGATCCGCGGCCCATGCCGCGACCAGCAGTAGCGCGGGTGCGGCAGGCAGTAGCAGGCGAAGGTTCATTTGCCACATGTTCGCGCCCGTTGTGTGTCACGTCAAATCGCGGGCCGGAAGATGCTTGACC
>RFIY01000047.1 GCA_003695505.1 Candidatus Dadabacteria bacterium
ACCTTGCGGTGACCATAGTGCTGGAGCAGCCGTGCCGCCGTAAGACCACCGATGCCGGAACCGATGACGATCACGTCGTAGCGGTCGTCGAGTGTGGCGCGTTTAAGGGGGATGCCGGGTTTTTTCATCGCAAATCATCCTTTATGCAATTTGTTGCATAGTAGCGAACCAGCGCGAACTATGCAACTTGTTGCATAATAGAGGCAAAGGAGCTCTGCCTTGTCGTTGCGCTACGCCATTCTGACCAGCCTTGCCAATCAGCCCGCCAGCGGCTGGGATCTCGCGCGGCACTTCGGACGTAGCATCGGTTTTTTCTGGCAGGCAAGCCACCAGCAGATCTACCGTGAGTTGCGCAGGCTGGACGATGACGGCCTCGTGCGGACGGAAGAAGCCACCGGACAGCGTGGGCCTCGCCGCAAGGTGTATCATCTGACCCCTGAGGGTCGCGAAGCGCTGCTGAACTGGCTGCAGACGCCGGCAGCGGAATCCGTCGTGCGTGATGAGCTGCTCGTCAAAGTGTTCGGCGGCTGGCAGCTCGAACCACCACAACTGCGCGCCCTGCTCGATCAGGCCCGCACCGATCATACCGATCGGCTTGCGCAGTACAGGGAACTCGACCGCGAACTGGCGCAGTCGACCTCACGCAAGGCCCGCTTCGCGCGCCTGACGCTGCAACGCGGCATTTTCGAAGAAGAAGCGTGGCTAAAGTGGCTCGACCAGGCGAAGGCGGAAATCGGATGAACCGGTCACACGCAAACGCTTCGGCTGCGGTCATGGCGCCAGTCGCTCGATGATCCAGTTGTCGCCGTCGCGGCGGTAGCGGAAGCGGTCGTGCAGGCGGTGGGGACGGCCCTGCCAGAATTCCCACTGCTTCGGCAGCAGGCGCCAGCCGCCCCAGAAGTCGGGCTCCGGAACGGGATCGTCGCCGAATCGTTGCTGCAACTTCAGGAAGCGCTCCATCAGCTCCTCGCGGGATGCGATGACCGAACTTTGCCGCGACGCCCAGGCGCCGATCTGCGACTCGCGTGGGCGGGTGCGGAAGTAGGCCATCGAATCGGCATGAGCAAGCTTTTCGACCGGCCCTTCGACCCGGACCTGGCGATACAGCGTCGGCCAGAACAGCAGCAATGCAGCCCGCGGATTCGCTTCGAGTTCGCGCCCCTTGCGGCTTGTGTAGTTGCCATAGAAGATCAGCCCGTGATCGATCCCGCGCAGCAGCACGCAGCGACTCGACGGTGCGCCATCCGGCGTGGCTGTGGCCAGGGTCATGACTTCGGGATCTGGAGCCTGTTCGAGCGCGGTCTCCCACCACGTGCGGAACTGTGCCATCGGATCTTCGGCGAGTTCTTCTCGGCGAAGGGGCGGCTGCTGTTCGTTGATCAGGCTGTCCATGTTCAGCGCTCCGTTTGCGCGGGTTCGAGGATGTGAGACGGCACCAGAACCCGGCGCGCCCTGACCTGATCGGCCAGTAGCTTCGCCTGGTTGTCAAACGCAACATTGGCAAAGGCGCCGCGTCCCAGGTAACCGTCCAGTACGAAATTGATTGCCAGCATATTATCGAACAAGTAACGGCGGATCGGGCCATCGAACGGGCGTGGCAGCAGCTCGCGCAGCCGATCACCGGTCAGCGCGTGTACCAGCCAGTCGAAACGCGCGCGGGTATCGGTCCAGAGCCCCAGGTTGGCATCGGCACCCTTGTCGCCCGAACGCGCGCCGGCGAGGCGCCCGAGCGCCACCTCGACCAGCTCGCCCTCGACGACCTGCAGCCGAGGCTGGCCGCCGCAGGCCGCGGTGCGCGCCTCTGCCGGAGCGACGTGGTTGTCGATGATCTGCTCGCGGCCATCCGGATCGACCAGCCGCTCGGCCACCTTGTCGCGATCCACCCAACCCGACCGCGTTTCGATGCACGGCGACGCGTCCGATGGTGGCGACGCAAAGGTGATGCCCGGTACGCTGGCCAGTGCCAGACCAACCGCGGCGTCAGCAAAGGACCGCCCGGCCCGTCGCCTGTCATCATCGGCGACCGCAAGCCGGATCAACATCGATCCGTCCGCCGCCTGCCAGTGGTCCACGGCCGTCTCCCGAAATGCTTCACGACCGCCAACGGCGTCCCAGAATTGCCGCTCGAACCACTCCAGTTTATGACCATCGAGATCAGGCGCCAGGCCAACAAGGACGTGATTGCGCCATCCGGCGTCCAGATGGATCGACACCTTCAGCCGCTCAGGCGCCGGCTCACCGCGTACGCGGTCGACGCGTACCCGCTCGTCATCGACCTGCTGCAGACGGAACGCGTCGAATCGTACCGTCACGTCCGGCGTCCGGTAACGCGGTCCGGCAATCTCGTACAGCGCCTGGGCCGTGACGGTCCCAACCGAAACGCGTCCGCCGGAATCAGGCTCACGAAACAGTTCAAAGCTGCCATCGGACTCGATCTCTACCGCGGGATAGCCGAGCGGACGAGTGAAATCGACCTTGGTATAGTGGCTGTAATTGCCGCCGGTCGCCTGCGGGCCACATTCGATGAGATGCCCGGCCAGCGCGGCCGCGGCAAGCCTGTCCCAGTCGTCCCAGGACCAGTCGTAGTGAGCCACGGCCGGGCCAACGACCAGCGACGAATCCGCGACGCGGCCGGTGATGACGAGCTCGGCGCCGGCCTGCAACGCGGCAGCGATGCCTCGGCCGCCACAGTAGACGTTGGCGGCCCGCAGCCGCTCCAGCGGCAACACCTCTCCATCGGTATCCACCGTCAGTTCTCCGCGTGACATCGCCTCGATGACATTCATCCCATCCACGACGGCAATTCGTGGCGGTGTTTCTCCACGTTGCTCTGCAATCTGCCGAACCGCCGCCGCACAGGCTGCCGGGTTGAGGCCACCGGCATTACAGACGATCGGGACCGTGCGCTCGCGCCAGCGCTCCCAGACCTGGTCGATCTGGGTCACGAAGCCCTTGCAGTAGCCGAGATCGGGGTCGCGCTGCTGCTGCCGAGCGAGGATCGCCAGCGTCACTTCGGCCAGATAGTCCCCGACCAGAATGTCCGGCAGCTCGGACTCGAGCCAGCGCGCCAGAATGTCACGCCGGTCGCCGTAAAAACCCGAGAATGCGCCAATGACGAGACCCACGGTTCAGTCGAATTCGACGCCATCGACAATCAGGCGTTTGCCGGCTTCACGCTGTGATGGCGTCAGCGTCAGGATCTCGACTCCGTCTCGCGTGACGAGAATCGTGTGCTCGAACTGCGCCGACAATTTGCGATCAGACGTGCGTACGGTCCAGCCATCCGGATCGAGATCCGTACGCCAGGTGCCAAGATTGAGCATCGGCTCGACCGTGAACGTCATGCCGGGCACGATTTCGACCCGTTCGGCCTCGGGCGTATCGAAGTGGAAAATCGAGTAATTCTCATGAAATTCGCGGCCAATCCCGTGACCCGTATACTCACGAACGACGCCGTAGCCGCGCGCATGCGCAAACGCCTCGATCGCCTTGCCGATCACATTGGTCGTCGCGCCGACGCGCACCGCGTCAATGCCGATCAGGGTGGCGCGCGCCGTATCGAGCACCAGCTGCCGAGCTTCGTCGCTGACTTCACCGATCATAAACGTTTCGGACTGGTCGCCGTAGAAACCGTCGACGATCGTTGTCAGATCGACGTTGACGATGTCGCCTTCTTTCAGGATCACATCGGGAGACGGAATCCCGTGACAGACGACCTCGTTGACAGAAACGCAACACGATTTCGGAAAACCACGGTACCCAAAGGTTGCCGGGACGTGGCCGTGGTCTCGCGTGTAGGTGTCGACCAGCCGGTCGATGTCGGCGCTGGAGATCCCGGCCCGGATCTCCTGGCGGACCACATCCATCAGCTCGCCGTTGAAGCGGCCGGCCCGCCGCATCCCTTCGATCTCTTCAGCCGTTCGCACCGGCGCACGCAACGGCGGCTTCATGAACGCGGACAATCGTCCACGCTGGTCCCGCAGCATGTGACATTTCTTGTACTTCTTCCCGCTGCCACACCAGCAGGGATCGTTGCGTCCGAGCTTGTTCATCGCCGATGGTTTCCGTTCGCTGCCCCCCGGTTCGTCTGTTCTCATTATAGCCGCGCTCCGTCGAGACCTTCGCGCCTTGTTCTGACAAACCGGCGGTGGTAGTGTGTCGGTATGAATTCGCGCCGGCGATTTGCAGCCGCGTTATTTATCCTGGCCGTCTTCGCGCCCATTCAGCTCCCTGCGGCCCCGATCGAGCGGCCCCTGATTCGACTGACGAATGGAGAATGGCCTCCGTGGATGTCTGAGCGTCTGCCGGAAGGTGGCCCCGTCTCGCAGCTTGTTCGCGAGGCATGGGCCGAGGCCGGTTTCGCAGTGAAATGGGGCTGGATGCCGTGGGCACGGGGCTATGCGCTGGCCGCCGCAGGCGCCTGGGACGGGACAACAGGCTGGAGCCGAACGCCGGCGCGCGAGCGCGCGTTCGTATACAGCGCGCCACTTTTTGAAGGCGAAACCGTCCTGCTGTCGCGCCGTGACAAACCAGTAACCTGGCGAACGGTCGATGACCTGCGCGGTGTCCGCCTCGGCGTCACGCTGTCGTACACTTACGGCACAACGATCGACAGTATGATTGCCAGCGGAGCATTGCTCACGGATCCGGCCCCGGATGACACAACCAATCTGCAAAAACTGCTCGCCGGGCGCATCGATGCGTTCCCACTGGAGCGGCACGTCGCCGGCGCCCTGCTCCAGCAGGCGTTTCCGAGGCAGGCGCACCTCATCGGCTGCAGCCCAACGCTGCTACGCCGGGCGACCTATCATCTGCTGCTGACACGCAAACGACCCGATGCACAAGCACTGGCGGAGCAATTCAACGCGGGGCTGGCCCGGCTGATTGAGCGCGGCCGCGCTGCGGCCATTCTCGACGTGGTGAAACGCAGCGCGCTTCGGTGCGATTTTCGCTGAAGCGGACTGCGACCGGGGCGTTACAGCAGCGCCGACAGACCTTCGTTGAGTCCGGCCGCGGTTGATTCTGCTGCAACCGCAACGCGATCACGTCCGGCCGCTTTCGCCTGATACAAGGCATCGTCGGCTGCGTTCAGCAGAACCGTTGCGGTCTGCCTGGGATCGATACCACTGGCCGAGCGTACGAACCGGTCGAGCGTAGCGACGCCGAAACTCGCACGGACCTGCTCCCGCGGCCAGACCTGCTGGTGAATCGCCGCGCGCAACCGCTCAGCCAGGCGTAGCGCGGCGGTGCGATCCGACTCCGGCGCAAGGATGCAGAATTCCTCTCCACCGATGCGCCCGGCGATATCCACGCGCCGAATCGTCGTCTGAATCGTCCCGGCAAACATTGCGAGCGTGCGATCACCGACCAGGTGTCCGTGGCGATCATTGTATTGCTTGAAGTGGTCGATATCGATCATGACGAGCGAAAGCGGCGCATCGTTTCGATGAGCGCGCAGAATTTCTTCGTCGAGGCGGCGCTGAAATGCACGCCGGTTCCACAACCCCGTCAGCTCATCGACCGACGCCAGCAATGCCAGCTTGCGGTTCGTCTGTTCGAGCGCCTGCCGGATACGCACCTCATCCGTAACGTCCCGCCCGATCGCATAACAATGTTCTTCACCGGACGGCCGAACGATCTCCCACTCAATCAACCGGCGCTCGCCACTGGCCCGCCGCCAGCGTAACCGGCAGGCAACGGGCGCATCGAACGCCAGGCGCGCGACGAGTGCCGCAAGCTGTTCCGCATCCCGCTCCGACACAAACCGACGCCACGGCAGACTGCACAGTTCATCGGCCGTCCAGCCCAGGACATGCTCCGACGCCGGGTTGACACGCACGAACCGGTGATCCGGCGCAATGACAACGCACGGCTCAGACAGCAAATTGAACATGGCATCAAACTGACGCACCCGTCAAGCATCCTCCCGTCACCGACGCCGCAGCGTCAATGTCCGTGCTGTTATCTTACCGCTGAACCGCCCTGCTGGCGAACGGGCGTTTGTTCGCGGCCACCAACGTACCCGCGTCAGTCGGATAACGCTCTGACAGCAGCCTGTGCGCGCTGATCGATTTCGCCCAGCGCCGACACGGTAACCTCGAGGTCTCGCAGCCGACCGTCGTCGAGGGCATAGATCCAGCCATGGATCGCCAGTTCCTGCCCTCGACCCCAGGCGTCCTGAACAATCGTCGTCCGGGCGACATTGCGCACCTGTTCGATCACATTCAGCTCGCAGAGACGGTTCTGGGCATGCCGGGGTTCAAGCGGTCGCAACACATCCATGTGCCGCTCGGCAACGTCTTCGATGTGCCGCAGCCAGTTGTCGATCAGGCCGAATCTTGCCCCCTCCCAGGCCGCGCATACGCCGCCACAGCCGTAGTGCCCGCAGACGATCACATGACCGACCTGCAGCACTTCGACGGCATACTGCAGCGCCGACAGGCAGTTCAGATCGGTATGGACGACCAGATTGGCGACATTCCTGTGTACAAAGACTTCGCCCGGCGCGAGGCCGACAATCTGGTTGGCCGGCACGCGACTGTCGGCGCAGCCGATCCAGAAAAAACCGGGCTGCTGTTGCGCCGCGAGCGTCGGGAAGAAATCTGCGTCGTCACGCGCGACGGATTCGGCCCAGCGTCGATTGTTTTCGAGCAATTGCGCTGGGGTTGGCATGGATAGAGCCATCCGGTTTGAGAGAGAGTAGGCGGTCAGGGATTCGAACCCTGGACCCGCGGATTAAGAGTCCGCTGCTCTGCCAGCTGAGCTAACCGCCTGTACTGTTGGGAATCCGTCTATGTATTGTGAACCAGCCTGCCCACGCGCGCAACCGGACGCGATCAGCCGGCGTCGGTCAGGTCTGGATCCGTGGCAGCGTCAGACCAGGCTGATTCTGGTACTTGCCGCTCTTGTCCGCGTAGCTCGTCTCGCACGGCTCATCGGACTGGAAGAACAGCATCTGCGCAATGCCTTCGTTCGCATAGATCTTGGCCGGCAACGGCGTGGTGTTGGAGATTTCGAGCGTCACGTACCCTTC
>RFIY01000327.1 GCA_003695505.1 Candidatus Dadabacteria bacterium
ACATTCGAGCGTAGCAATATCAACCGCCAGATTCACGCCGACGAGCGCACGCTTGGACAGAACAAGGCCAGTGTCATTGGGGAGCATTTGCGCGCGATCAACCCGGATCTTGATCTCGACGTAATCACGGAAGGCGTCACACCCGAGACCATTCCGTCCATTATCGATGGGGCAGAAATCCTGGTCAATGGCATGGATCAGATGCGGGCCAGTCTGATGCTTGAGCGCGCTGCGCGCCGTGCTCGACGGACCATCGTCGATGCCTGGCTGACGCCCTATGCAAGTGTGTTCGTGATGACGCCGGACAGCCCGCACTGGGAAGAGTATCTCGAATTGCCCACGCGTGGGATCCCGGACGACGAACTCACCGAGGCGCTGTGCCGGGAGGCGACGCGGAAAGAGGTGCAGTACACCTTGTCCTTTGGTGATCCGTGGAAATATATCACGAAGGATCTGGTTGAAGGCGTGGTATCCGGAGAAGTCCCTCGGCCAAGCCTGGGGCCGGTCGTCTGGCTCAGTGGCGTCATGATGGCCAACGAGGTCTTCAAACTTGTGGTCGGATTGCCGACAACCAATCATGTGGGAATCATCTACGACCAGTACGAACACCGGATGTTGCTCAATGGCCACCGTAGCTGACCGGCTGCATGCCCTGCTGGTGCCGGGGCTGACGCACGATGATGAAGAATTCTGGCGGAAGCAGGCTGCGGATGCCCCGCGCCTGTGGAAAATCGGCGCCTTTGTCGGTGTGGTGGCTATGCTGTTTGGCTTTAGTGCCGATATGCAGAATATTCCCGAGCATCAACAGCAGGCAGCTATCCTGATTCGTCTGCTGGGTGTCTTGTGGTTCGTGCTGGCCGGTGCGCTGGCCTTCTGGCGTCCAGAACTGCTCCAGCGGCACTGGAAAATTGTGCACGCAGCGCCACTTTATGTGGTTCCACTCGTCTGCATGCCGCTTAGCCTCTGGGGCGACGGTCTGCAGAATCTGTACTACATGGCTGTTCTGGAAGCCGAAATCGCTGTCGCGACCTTTTTCCCGCTGCCTTATGCGTCGTTCTGGGTTGGCATGGCCGCCGGGAATATCCTCTATCTTGCGCCGCACTTTGGCGCGACGGTTGCTGAAAACCCCATACTCTTTGGCAACGTGCTGACGACACTGGCCATTTTTATGGTGCTGGCCGGCGGCGCGCATCATCTGCAATTGTCGTATCGCATCCGCTCCTGGAAGAGCATGGAGGAGCTGCAGCACGCGACGACGCAGATCGCAGAAATTCTGGACAGCATCTCTGAAGCGTTTTTTCACCTCGATCGCGAATGGCGATTCGTATATTTCAATGAGGCGGCAGAACTGTTACTTCGTCGGATGCACCATAGCAGCGAAAGTCTGCTCGGTGTCAACATCTGGGACGCCTTCCCGAATCTGGTTGCAGATTCGCTGATGCACGATGAGTTTCATCGAGCCGTGCGCGAAGGCGAGATGGTTCGTTTCGACGAGTTTTACCCATTGATGCAAGTGCATCTCGAGATTCATGCCTATCCGACAGAGGACGGCATCTCCGCGTACTGCACGGATGTGACGACACGCAAACAGGCGGAAGACGCGCTACAGACCAGTCATGACCAGCTCGAGGAGCGGGTCATCGAGCGCACGGCGGCGTTGCGCAGGCTGCTCGCGCACCTCGATTCGATCCGGGAGTCCGAGCGCCAACGCATCAGTAGCGAGATTCACGACGACCTTGGCCAGACATTGACCGTAGCACAGATGGACATCGCCTGGCTGCGTGAACGGGTCCCGGACGGGTCGCAGCTCGGTGACAGGCTGGATACGCTCAGTCATCTGATTGAACAAACGATGCAGGGGATTCGACGCATCGCGTACGACCTTCGCCCGGCCGGAATCGATGAGTTTGGCCTGCAGGCGGCTGTGGAGTGGTTGTCCGGCCAGATTCAACGTAGCGGTCAGGTCGTCGTCAACGTCCATTTCGATGACTCACTGCCAGAATTTCAGAACGGCGATCGTACGATCGTAGCTTTTCGCATCGTCCAGGAAGCGGTCAATAATGCTATCCGGCATGGCCATTGCGATCAGGTCGATATCGAATTCCTGCGGACGGGGAACCATGTCACGATCCGGATCGCCGACAACGGCTGCGGGATCGCGGAGGACATCGCAGACGACCCGGACCGCACGGGCATTGGGCTATTGAGTATGCAGGAACGGGCCACACAGCTTGGCGGCTCGATCACCATATCCAATCGTAGCGAGGGAGGGGTAGAGGTGGTTGTTCAGATCCCGATCACGTCGCTGGAGATCGCAGCGTGATCCGTCTGCTGATTGCCGACGATCACACGATTTTGCGCGCTGGGCTCCGGCGAATCTTCGATGATGTGCAGGACATCGACGTTGCCGGTGAAGCTGGCGATGGGCGCGCGGTCCTGGAATTCTGCCGGCGCGATCCCGTTGACGTCGTATTGCTCGACCTGGGACTGCCGGTGATCAACGGCTTTGACTGCCTGTTACAACTGCGCGCGCAACACCCCGAGATCGCCGTACTGATCCTGAGCATGCATTCGGAGGATCACTATGCGTTGCGCGTGATTCGTGCAGGCGCCTCGGGCTATCTGACCAAAGGGGCGCCACCCGAAACGCTCATCCGGGCCGTTCGGACCGTGGCTTCGGGGGGGCGCCATGTCTCGGAGGAGCTGGCAACCCGCATGGCACTGATGCTGCAGGGGCAACTGACCGGCGAACCGGTCGATGACCTCTCGCCGAGGGAGTTTCAGATTTTCGAGCGGCTGGCGCGCGGGCAGTCGCAATCACAGATCGCCGAAGAGCTGAAAATCAGCCCGAAAACGGTGCACACGCACAAGGCCCACATCGATCGGAAACTGGGTTTTACATCACTGACCGAACTGATCGCGTATGCGAGGAAGATCGGCCTTGTTGACCAGTTCAGCGACCCGAACTGAGCAATGTCCTGACAGCTTCGACGGCATCGTCAACAGGTGCTTCGATGGTCTCGCCGTCGCGACGCGTCGTGATCTCGACAACGCCGCGTTCGAAGCTTCGCCGGCCGAACACGACCCGGATGGGGATGCCAATGAGTTCGATGTCCGAGAGCTTGACGCCCGGGCGCTCGTTACGGTCGTCGATACAGGCATCGATGCCGGCACCAAGCAACGCA
>RFIY01000328.1 GCA_003695505.1 Candidatus Dadabacteria bacterium
ATCCCGGCTGCCCGCCACGAGCCGGATGTCGACAACGTCCTGCCGCTTCAGACGCCGAATCCGCGCGTTTCCGACGATTCCTGAGCACCGGCGCCGATCTGAAACCAACGCAGGGACAACGGTTGTCCGCCGAAGGCGGGCGCGATCACGGCGCGCGCTTACACACTCCGAAACAGGTTTTGCGCAATTTCGCGTCATCCGCGCCCACAGGAATCGTTGATGACCTGAGGCGGCCTCGCGGGCGATGCGGGCTACTGGGTTGCCACGCTTTCCCGGAGCAGGCCTTCGAGCGCAGCAACCAGCGAGGACGGCGTGAATGGCTTGGCCAGGAAGCGCTGCGTCGGCGGCAGATCTCCCAGCGCGTGCACGGCCTGATCGGTATATCCGGAAACGTACAGGACCGGCAGCTCGGGCCGCTGCGACGTAAACTCCTGCGCCAGCTCCAGGCCGGTCTTGCCGGGCATCACGATGTCGGAGACCACCGCGCTGATATACTCCTGATGCGTTGCCCAGCGCATCTCGGCCTCTCGTGGACCGTCCGCGACCAGCACGGCGTAGCCCGCGTTCGCGAGGGCGCGGCGAGCGATCTCTCGTACCTGCGGATCGTCCTCGACCAGGAGCACGGACCGACGTTCAATGGGTGCGTCAGCATGCCTGCCGGACGCTTCTTCATCCAGCGCCATCACCTCTGCCAGCGGCAACAGAATGCTCATCGTTGTACCCTCGCCGGGCGTACTGTCCACCGACACAGTGCCGCGCATTTGCTTGACGCTCCCGTAGACTGTCGCCAGCCCGAGCCCGGTTCCTCGTCCGCGCGGTTTGGTCGTAAAGAATGGCTCAAAGATCTGTGACAGGTTTTCGGCCGCAATACCGGCACCGTTGTCCTCGACTTCGATGAGGGCATACGCGCCAGGATCGGCCAGGTCGAGCGATTCGGCCTCGGCCGGATCTACGTTTCGCCGGCGCGTCCGAATGACGATACGCCCTTCGCCGTCGATGGCATCCGCGGCGTTTTGCGCCAGATTGAGGACGATGCGCTCGATCAGCGACGGATCCGCATCGGTGGTCAACGGCTCATCGCACGTCTCGATATCGAGACGGATGGACTCACCGACCGTAGCCGATAGAGAGCGGCGCAGGCCGGAAATCAGTTCATTCAGATCGACCGGGCACAAGTTCAGCACCTGGCGGCGGCTGAAGACGAGCAACTGGCGCGTCAACTGCTCCGCGCGAGTGCAGGCGGTCAGGACCTCGCGAACATCCTCAGCGAACTCACTGCCTTCCGGAAGCTCCAGTTCGAGCAACTGCGCATGCCCCTTGATCGCCGTCAGAATATTGTTGAAATCGTGCGCCACACCGCCGGCGATGCGCCCGATAGACTCCATCTTGCGGGCCTCACGCAGACGCTGTTCACTCTGGCGCAGGCGCTCTTCGGCCACACGACGGGCCGACTGGTCGGAAAGAATCAGGATCCAGCGGCGCTGCGGCGAAGGCGACGATCGGACAGGCAACATACGGACATGCAGATGACGTTCCGACGCATCAACGACGTCCCATTCGCCGCCGTCCGGATCCACGGTCGTTTCGGCGCCAGGTTGACCCCAGCCAATCTTCTCGATCAGTTCGCGTGGCAGCAAATCGACGAGGTTACGGCCAACGAGCTCCTGAACCGTGCCAAGCCCCCAGCGCTCCGCTGCGCGGTTGATGCGAATCACGGTACCACGATCGTCGGTGATCACGACCACCTCATCGAGGCTGTCGACGGATCCTTCCCATTCGCGCTTGGCGCGCTCGAGGAGACGCAGTTGCTTCTCGAGCCGGCGAATCTCCTGGCGTTGCTCCACCGGAGGAGCGGCGGGCGGCACGTTGCGGGACAGCTCACGCAGTCGTGTCGATCGCTCGGCCAGCAGGCGCGTCATGTTGCGCAACAGATGGCGCTCTGCGGACTCCTCGCCGGGCAAGGAGCCTCCTGCGGCGCGCGCAGCGCATGCCAGGACATTGCGGATGTCGGATTCCGACAACGGCCGCAGCAGCAGATCGCGTGCACCACAGCGCAGCGCACGCTCCACACTGTTCCAGGAGCAGTCCGAGGTAATGCCGACCACATAAACGTGCCCGGGAACGTCGAGATCGTCCGGTAAATCCACCGCGTCGAGGTCGATCGTTGCCAGATCGACACGCTCGAGCCCGGGCAACCAGGCGTCCAGCGCGTCGCAAACTCGCACATCGGTCGCGCCGTTTTCGCGCAGGGCATACTCGAGCATCAGTCGGGTTGCGGCGCACGATTCGAGAATGGCCGCGCTGGAGACGCCCGGCGCGACCGACGCCGCTTCGGCCAATGGCATGGCAGATGCGTGTGACTCGTTCATGCAGCCTCCGCAGTCAATAGTGGCTCAACTGTGTCATCCAGAAAGACATCGGGGCACGACGGGACGTCCTCTGGCGCAAGGGGTCTGGCGAACAGAAAACCCTGTCCGGCGTTGCAGCCCATCTCACGCAGCAACCGCGATTGTCGCGGGGTCTCGATGCCTTCAGCCACGATATCCATGCCGAGGTTGCGACCGAGCGCAACAATCGCTCGGCAAATTTCACGCTCACGTCGGCACGTCGCGATGTGTTCGACGAAACAACGATCCATCTTCAGTTTTTGAACCGGAAGACGGCGCAGGCGATCAAGCGACGAGTACCCGGTGCCGAAATCGTCGATCGCAATGCCAACGCCGAGGTCACTCAACAGACCGAGTACGCTTTCGGCTTCGACATCGTCCTGCAAGAGCGCCTCTTCGGTCACTTCAAGGACGAGCGTCTCCGGCGCGACGCCGTATTTTGTCAGCAGCTCGGAAACATAGCGAAACAGATTGGGTTGCGACAGATGGCGGGCGGACAGATTGACGGAAAGGAAACAGCCTGCAAGCCGCCCGTTCTGCCAGCTTGCCAACTGAGCACAGGCGTCTTCGAGCATCTGTTGACCGAGTTTCAGGATCAGGCCGGTCTGCTCAGCCAGCGGAATGAACTCGGCTGGCGACACGACGCGCCCATCAGGTCGGTGCCACCGTGCAAGCGACTCGAAGCCCGCCAGCTTGCCGGTTTGCAAGTCGACGATCGGCTGAAGCCAGGCGCGGATTTCTGATCGCTGAATGGCCTCGCGCAACGCGGACTCCAGCCGCAACAGATCCTGTTGCGACGTTTTTTTCGCCAGGGCGTATGAGATTTGCTCGCCGTGGCGCTCCGCCTTGGCACGATACATTGCGCGATCCGATTCTCGCACCAGCTCATCGACGTTGTCGTACGGATCCGGCCCGATCGCCACGCCGGTACTGAAGGACAGGTAGATCCGCACGCCATCGATGTCCACTGGCTCGGACAGCGCATCGTTGAGGCGGCGGCGAATATCCTCAATCTGCTCGACAGAATGAATGCCTTCCAGCAGAATCGCGAATTCGTCTCCACCGATTCGTGCGATCGCGTGCGGCGCATCTGCCGGAACGGCTGCAGACAGCGCCGCCGCGAAATAGCGCAACAACCGGTCACCGGCGATATGCCCGAGACTGTCGTTGACAAATTTGAAGCGGTCCAGATCGACGAAGAGGATCGCAAACTGCCCACCGTCTTCGCGACACCGCGAAAAACACGCTTCGATGCGTTCGCGAAACGCCGAACGATTCAACAGACCGGTCAGATCGTCGTGCGTGGCGAGATAACGCAGATTCTGTTCAGCGCGGTAGCGATCCGTGACGTCGCGGATCGTGGCGACGATGGCCGGCGTGGCCTGCCAGGTCGTCGAAGCGGTTCTGACCTCGGCAATGATCTCATCGGCGCATCGCAACTGCAATGGCAGCTCCACGTCGATCGCCGGGGTACAGAATGCCTCCAGTGCGGCCTCCAGTGCATCGTCTTCCAGTTCGCTGAGCAGCCACGACGCAATCGCGTTCTG
>RFIY01000329.1 GCA_003695505.1 Candidatus Dadabacteria bacterium
CGGTCTTTGCGTCCCATGACTGGGTATCATAGCAGCTCAGGGGGTGGTGAACTGTACACCGCTTGCGGTTGTGACGGGGCAGAATCACGAAACCGTGCGCGTTCATGACGCAACAGCCAGCGCTTGCGCTCCAGTCCGGCCGAGAACCCGCCGAGCTGGCCACCCGCTGCCAGCACGCGGTGGCAAGGGATCAGGACGAGCAGTGGATTGGCGCCGACGGCATTCCCGACCGCTCGGGCCGCACCGGGACGGTCAACCTCTGCCGCAAGCGCGCCATAAGAGATCGTCTGTCCAACACGCAGTGAGCGCAGTGCGGACCAGACACGCCGCTGGAACGGTGTTCCGGTCGGAGCGATCGGAATCTGGTCGATCGCATCATCGGCCTGCTCGAACCAGGCTTGCAATGCGTCATCCCAGGGCGATGCCCCGGTCGGATTTGCACCGTCCAGTTGCCGAGCACGCCGATGCTGATCCGCGCGTTCGCGAACCGCCAGCATGCGCACGCCGTCGTCGTTCCAGATCAGCTCCAGCGTACCGATCGGTGTGTTCAGCGTCGACCGCCAGTCAGCCATCGAGCAGCTCCGTTGCCAGATCGTTCGCAATGCGATGGGCGAAGGCCATGATCGATTCCATCGGGTTGACCCCAAGGCAGGTCGGAAAGATCGAGGCATCGGCGACACGCAAATTGGTCAGGCCGCGCACACGGCCATCAGCGTCCAGTACGCCCAGCTTGTCATCGGCGGCCATCCGTACGGTACCCATCGGATGGAAGGCCATCGGCTCCAGGTGCTGGGTCCTGACGCGGCGCGGGTCGATCTTGCGGATGTCATCGGGCGAGTTGAGTACCGCGTGCCCGTAGATTGCCGGGTAAACGCGTTTCGCACCCGCAGCGAACCAGGCTTCCGCCGCCTTCTTGACCGCGTCCACGAGGTTCGTCTTGTCGTGGTCGTTGAGACTGTAACGAATGTCGGTCGCGGTGCGTCCACGCGGGCGGACGGTGCCGTTCGACGTGTCCTTGACCATGGCGCCGAAGGCGGCCAGATTCGGATAGCGCTCGAAATGCTGGCGCATCGCATCGCCGACACCGGGAAGGATTGGCAGCGCGACGCCGGGCGGAACAAAAATCCCCTCGAACATGATGCCACGCTGTTTCCAGAATTCGTCAACGTAGTAGCCCTGTGGCACGCCTTTCCAGCCGCGCACGGGTTCATCGAAATCGGCACAGACACGAATGCCGGGGTGCAGGCGCAGGTTGCGCCCCATCTGTGGATGGCCGGCCTGAATGCCGTTGCGCATCAGCAATGCCGGCGTACCGACCGCGCCGGCCGCGACAATGAGCTGATCGCAGGCAATCCGGAATGGCGCCTTTGGCTGATTCGTCTCGCGATCGAGGATCACCCCCTCGACGGCAACGATGCGGTCGCCATCGCGGACGATCCGTTCGGCGCGCACATCGCTGTACAGCCGCGCGCCGCTCATCAGGGCGCGCGGGACATAGCTGAGCTGCGTGCCGCGCTTCGCGTTGGTCGGGCAGCCGAACACGCAGCGACCGCTGCCGCGGCAACCGCGTGCATTGCGTCGCAGCGGCGCCCCGTGCCAGCCGAGCGCCGCCGCCCCGGCTGCGAACAGTTCGCCATTGCGGCCAAGCACGTCGTCGGGGACAGGTTCGACGGCGAGGACGTCTTCGACGAGGTCGAACCAGGGTTCCATTTCCTCGTCCGTGAATGGCAGGCCGAACTCGCGTCGCCACAATTCCAGGATCGACTCCGGCGTCCGGAAACAGGTGCCCGAATTGACGGCGGTCGTGCCGCCGACGCATTTGCCAAGCGGAAAGGGCACGGCCGGATCCCGCAGCGGGTTCTTGCCGATCGCCGTCGTCATGCCGAAGTCCCGGTAAAGATGGCGAAAGGCCTCCAGCGGCCCAAGGTCGCGATAGAACTCTGGCGGATAGAATCCTCCCTCTTCGAGCATCACGACATCGACGCCCTGCCGCGCCAGCTCCCAGGCGGCCGCCGGACCGCCGGCGCCGGTCCCGATGATGACGACGGTAGCACGGTCATCGATCGAGGTGTCGAGCTGGGTCGCCTGGACGAGGTTGTCAGGCCACATCGTGCAGCCCCTTTCGCCAGCGGTCGTAGTCCGTCTCGACGATCACGGGATCGAGCTGACCGGCGCCATCATAGCCGACATAGTCCCAGGTCTCGCGGAAATGGAAAAACAGCATGCAGCAATACATGCGTGAGACCAGCAACAGGCCACGGAACGCATAGAGACGACTGTGTTCGAGTTTCGCCAGCAGGCGTTGCCGATTCGCCAGCGACAGGCGCGTGAACGGCAGCGGCCGCCAGATCAGCCAGAAACAGAGCACGGGCAGCCAGTTGAGCAGGTCGAACAGCAGCGGCACGGACTTGCGTAACATGCCGTCATCGTAGGCCGACGGGACAAACATTTCGCGGGCAAGCGGCCCCATCTTTTGCCGCGTCGCGGAAAAATCAGCTTCGGGCGTGTCTGGCAGGATCGCTTCCATACAGGACTGGATCACGCGCTCGTGGCGAGGTCGAATCATTGAACAGTCCCCTGCTGCGCACTGTAGAACGAATAATGATTCGATTGATTGTATCCGGCCTCGCAAGATGGTGCAGCACCCCGTCTCTGTGCCCCTTCTCAAAAACAGGTTCTCGCCAAGCGATCGCCGTCACTCCGGCCCCCCGGGCCGGTGTCCAGCGGCGGGAGAGCCGCCCGCCACGATCGCGTTCCGCAACAAATAAGCCAGGCCGCACAGCGGGATGACAAGGGAGAGGGCAGCATCACATGCAGCTAAAATCTACTTCTCCGGGCCGCTCTGGGCCCCCGGGCCGGTGTCCAGCGGCGCGAGAGCCGCTCGCCACGATCGCGCTACACAACGCCCCAAGGCGTGTGTTCAGGTCGCTAACAAAACGCTAACGCAACGCCAATATCC
>RFIY01000330.1 GCA_003695505.1 Candidatus Dadabacteria bacterium
CGAACCGAACGGGGGGACAGTCCCCATGTTCGGTTCGCGGTCAGGGAGGCGTTGCGCCGCGGCGCGGCGGGTGTCGATCCCGACGGCGTTCCGCCCGTCCTTAGGCCAGCCGGTGGATCCCGAATCAGGTCCGGGGCGACAAAGCCGGTGTGGTCACGTAGGCGGTACGAATTGATGTCGCGGATAACTGGTTTCCGGCTATGAGATGGTGCCTCAGGAGACGCCGCCCGGGATGCGCAAACGTTCGCCGGGCTTCAGGGTGTTGCTCCATTTGCCGTTGGCGCGGCGGATCTGCATGACGGTGACGCCGAAGCGCTGGGCGATGTCCCAGAGCGTGTCGCCGCGCCGCACCGTGTATTCGACGTAGGCGCCATTTGTTGGCTTTGATGCGACGGTCGCGCCGCTGGGCAGTTTCAGGCGCTGGCCGGGATAGATCGTCGTTCCGCGCAGGTTGTTGACCTGTTTCAGGGCCGCCACGGTTGTCTTGTGTTTTTGCGCGATCCGGGCCAAGGTGTCTCCGCGCCTGACGATGACTTCAGACGCGCTGCCCGGCAGTTTCAGCTTCTGTCCCGGAAAGATCGTGTTGTTGCGTAGTCCGTTGGCCTGTTTGAGTGCCGCGACGTTCGTTCCGTACCGTTTCGCGATCAACGACAGCGAATCGCCGCGTCTGACAACGATCTGCCCGCCGGCCGGAGCCGCCGCGCGGGCGACCGACGCACCCGCTTCGGGCACGATCAGGCGCTGCCCCGGATAGAGGCGCGAACCGCGCATGTTGTTGAGCGCCTTGAGTTCGGTTACCGACACGCCGACGGCGCGAGCGATGTCCCATAAGGTGTCACCGCGATGCACGACGTAGATGCCGCCCCAGTCCTCGAGCGGCAGATCGTCCGACGACAGCCAGGCGACGGCGGTCTCGACCATGGCGTAGGGAATATGCAAAGGTGTGTCACGTCCAGGCGGCGTCAGCGAGCGGCGAATATGCAGATTCAGCGCGCGCAGTTCCGCCGATGGCATGCCGAGCTTCTTTGCCAGGGCGGCCAGAGGCAGACCGCCCGGCGCAATGACGGTCGTCGTTGGCACCGGTGGAGGCACATCGGGGATCGGCAATCCCAGAACGTCCAGGTTGTCGGCGATGCGCCGGGCCGCGATCATTTTTGGTACATAGTGGCGGGTCTCGGTCGGTAACGCGTAGCGCTGCTGCAACATCAGCCAGTAATCGCTGGTACCGGCAGTGTTGATGGCGCGCTGCACGCGTCGGCTGCCGGCATTGTACGCGGACAGGGCCAGCTCCCACGAGCCGAACTGTTCGTACAAATCCTTGAGGTGCCGCGCGGCGGCGCGCGTCGCCTTTTCCATATCGCGGCGTTCATCGATCCAGAAATCCCGCTTCAGGCCGTATAGACGCCCGGTTGAGGCGATGAACTGCCACAGCCCGGCGGCGTGTGCGCGGGAGTAGGCGCGCGGGTTGATGCCGCTTTCGATGAACGCAAGCCAGATCAGCTCCGGCGGAACACCTTCCTCGCGAAGCCAGGTTTCGATCTGCGTGTGGTGGCGCAGGTAGCGGCCGTAAAACCGCGCGTACTGCTCCCGTCCGCGTTCCGTGAAGTAGTCGATCCACTTGTCAACCAGTGGGTGGTCGCGGCTGAACAGTTCGAGCAGCTCACGATGACCCAGCAGTGCCGGATCGGGCTGGATCAGATTCTTGCCGACGCGTACCGGCAGGTGGCGCGCCGGTTCCGTCGTGTCCACGGCTGCGGGCAAGAAATCATCGGTTTCGACGAGCTCATCGCCAAGCGAGGCCAGCGCAAGATCGATCTCGTCCGGCGACAGCTCGGCTGTACGCACCGGGAGCATGGTCGCTGTTTCGGGCAGACCGGGGCCGATGACCGGCTCGGCGCTGTGCGCACAGGCCGTCAGAGTACCTGCAAGCGCCAGAATCATCGCGCGGCGGAGCTGTTGGAGACAATCCCTCATTGCCATTTATGGTAGCATCTGACGGTACGCATGGAAAGTCGTATGCCCGGTGCCAGCGTGGGTCTGGGCGGAATATACTGTATGCTGCTGGCCAGGGGCGTCAAGATATAGTGTCGTCCGCTGCGGCGGCAGGGCAATGAAACGAATGCACATTTCGCGAATCACATTGCACGGCTTCAAGTCGTTTCCGGATTCCACGACACTCGAATTCGGGCGCGGGATTTCGGCGATCGTCGGGCCCAATGGCTGCGGCAAAAGCAACGTCCTCGATGCGCTGCGCTGGTGCTTTGGCACGCAGTCGCCGCGGCAGTTGCGGGGCGCGTCGATGCAGGATGTCATCTTTGCCGGCGGCGCGAACCGCCCGCCAATGGGTTACGCCGAAGTGGCCGTGACGTTCGCCAACGAGGACGGTGCCGCGCCAGAGCCCTGGCGCGACATGCCGGAAATTCGCCTGTCACGCCGGATCGAACGCAGCGGCGACGCTCAGTATCGCATCAACAATGCCCGTGTGCGCCGGCGCGATGTGCAGGAATTCCTGATGGACATCGGTTACGGCGAATACAGCATCGTGCAGCAGGGTCAGATCGGGCAGCTCGTTCAGGCGCGCCCCGACGAGGTGCGCATCTTTATCGAACAGGCGAGCCGGATGACCAAGTTCCGCGCCCGTCGTGAAGAGGCGCAGAACAAGCTGGCGCGGACCGAGGAAAACCTCGAGCGCGTGCTCGACCTGCTGCAGGAAGTCGAGCGGCAGATGAATTCACTGCGGCGTCAGGCCGATCGCACCCGCAAGGCGAAGGAGCTGGATGAGCAACTTCGTGTCGTCGCCTCGGTACTGCTGTCGCGCGAACTGGAAACGCGGCGGATCGAAGCCGACGCCCTGCAACAGGAGCTGGTCAGCCTGTCGGATCAGATTCGCGAGGTGCGCATCCAGATTGCGCGTGTCGAGGCTGAGCAGGAAGAATTACACGCGGCGCAGGCGGCGGCCGAGGACGGGTTCCAGCAGTTGTTCTCGGTGCAGCGGGCCGAGCAGGAGGCGCGCGGCGAGCTGCAGAACCGGCTGTCTGCATTGCAGAACGAACGCACGATCCGGGAGCAGGAGATCGCCGCGGCCAACGAAGATCGCGCCGATGCCGAGCAGCGGCTTGCCGAGGCCGAACAGGAACTGGGCGAGATCGAACCGCAACTGCGCGAGCACCAGCAGGCGATTCAGCAACAGCAGCAGGGACTCGCCGAGCTGGAGCGCGAGGTGGCCGAGCAGCGTGCCCGGGTATCGGAACTGGCCGCGCGGCGCGAGGCGCAACGACGGCAACTGCTCGAAGCGCAGCAGCAACAGATGCGCGCAGAAACGCGCGAACGCGAGGCCGAGCTTCGGATCAACGACATCGCCGAACGATTGCAGCGCTTCGAGCTGGAAACCGCCGAGATCGCGCAGCAGATCGAGGAGGAGAGCCAGCACATCGGAGTCCGTGAGCAGGAGCTCGGGGCGGCCGACAGTGCGCTCAAACAGGTCGATAGCGAGACGGCCAGCGTCGGTGAACAGCTTCAGCAGGCGCGAGAGCAGATCCGCGCGCTGCGCGACCAGCGGCAGCAATTGCTGCGGACGTTGCAGGACAACCGCATCGAGGCTGAACGTCTGGCCGCCGTGTTCGACGCGCGCGAGGGACAACCCGACGTGATCGGACAGGTCGATGCGAATTTCGTCGTGCCGTGGGACCGCGCGACGCCGAAGTCCGGTTTCGAAGACGTCGTGGAAACGGCACTCGCAGGCCGCTTTGACGCACTTGTTCTGGAAACGCCGGATGCCGCGTCGGCGCTCGTCGAGGCACTGCGCGGCAGCGACGAGGAGGCCCGCCTGTCCTGGGTCGCAAAAACCGCCGGGGGTGCAACAGATGCGCAGCCGCCGGCTGGCTATATCGCGCTGGCCGACTGCATCGAGACCGCCGACGAGGACCGCGCCTGGGTCCAGGCGCTGGCGGCGGGCGTCTGGCTGTCCGAGTCTCCGCTGGATCCTGGCGCGCCATTGCCGGATGGCGCCTGGCAGATGATCTGGGATCGCACCGGCGTCTGTGTGACGCACCAGGGCGTCTGGAGCGCCGGCACATTGAAGCGCAAGGGGATGGCGCACCTGGCGGCTCGTCGCAAGGAACTCGCTGCGCTGATTGCCGCCGAGCAGTCGGAGCTGGAGTCGCTCGAGGCCGAGATCGCGACGCGCCAGGAGGCGCTGCAAGCACTCGAATCCCGTTTGCAGGAGCTGGTCGAAAAGCGCAGCGATGCGGAGCGCACGGCGCGGGACCTCGTGCATCAGCAACAGATTGCCGATCGGCACCTCGCGCAATTGCGCAGCCGCCAGGAAGCGCTGCTGCAGACGCGCGAGAAACTGGCGCGCGAGCAGGCCGGGGCAAAGGAACTGGCCGAGCAGGCCCGCGCGGCTGCGGCAGATGCCGCCAAGCAGGCCCGGACCGTCGAGCGCGAGCTGGATCAGGTCGGCGTCGAAATGGCGCCGCTCGAGAGCGGCTTGCGGGAGCGAGAAGAGCGCCTCAACGGTCTCCGCCAGAGCCTCGACGCACGTCGTGAGCAGGTACTGATCCTGACCCGGCACGTCGAAGCCACGCGGCAGCGGATCACGACCCAGCAGCAGCGCGCCGAACAACAGGCCCGCCGCATCGACGCCGCCCAGGCCCGCATGGCGGTGATCGCTGAGGAATGCGAGCAACTGCAGGCACAGATCGACGTACACAACGAGCGCCTGGCCGAAACCGCGAAACAGCTCGAACAGCAACGCCACCAGCAGGCGGAGCTGCGCGAACAGCAGATTGCGCTCGAAAAGAAGTTGCGGCAGCAGGGACAGGAACTCGAAGCGCTTCAACAGCAACAGCATCGCAAGGAACAGCGCCTGCACGACCTGCGTCACGCGGTCAGCAGCGCACGCGAGCAGTTCACGCTGCGCTTTGGCGAGCCTTTCGATGAAGTGTCCCAGTTTGACGACACACCGACCGAGCAACTGATCGAGGAGCGCGCGCAGCTCGAGCAGAAGCGCGAACGGCTCGGCGCGATCAATCCGGCGGCGCTGGAGGAATTCGAGGAGGCTCGGGAACGGTTCGAGGCGATCACGCGCCAGCGCGACGACCTCAACGAGAGCATCGAAAAGCTGCGGCAATCGATCCGCAAGATGAACCGCGAGAGCCGCGACCGCTTTCGTGAAGCGTTCGAAACCGTCAATGGACACTTTGGCGAGATCTTTACCAAACTGTTCCGGGGCGGCCACGCCGAACTGCAACTCGTCGACCCCGACGACTGGCTCGAATCGGGCGTGCAGATCGTCGCGCAGCCACCGGGCACGAACCTGCAACGGCTCGAACTGCTGTCCGGCGGTCAGAGCGCGATGACGGCCATTTCGCTGATCCTGGCGATCTTCCTGACCCATCCGAGTCCGTTCTGTGTCCTCGACGAGGTGGATGCGCCGCTCGATGACGCCAACGTCGGGCGCTTCAACCAGGTGCTCGTCGAGATGAACGAACTCGCGCAAATCCTGCTGATTACGCACAATAAACAGACGATGGAAATCGCCGACACCCTGCACGGTGTCACGATGGAACAGCGCGGGATCAGCAAGGCGCTACCCGTCCGACTGGCCTGATCGCCGCACGTCATACCCGTCCATTCAGATACCGGAGACCGTCACAGTGGAATCGCTGCCGTTCGAACCATGGATGCTGGCCACGGCCGCCGGCGCTGTCCTCGTTGTCGTGATTGTCATCCTGGCGCTGCGGCGCGGGGGCGGATCGAGCGCCGGCGCGGGTACGTTGCGTCGCGGCCTTGGAAACCTCTTTCGCCGCAAGCCGGCCTTCGACGACGAAACGCGCGAACAATTGCGCGAGACGTTGATCGGTGCCGACTTTGGTACGACGGCCGCGGACGCCGTCATTGAAGCGCTCGGCCGCAAGGCGCGGGGCGTGAACGATCTCGACGCGCTGCTGGCGGCATTGCGCGAGGCGCTTGCCGAACGGCTGGCGGCATTCGTCGGTGATGTCGATGCGCCGCAGCCCGGCGAAGTCGTGCTGATCGTCGGCATCAACGGCAGCGGCAAGACCACGTCGGTCGCCCGTCTGGCGCACCGCTGGAAAGAGCAGGGCAAACCGGTCGTGATCGGGGCGGCAGACACATTTCGCGCGGCGGCCGCCGAACAGCTCGAAGTCTGGGGCGAACGGGTCGGCGTGCGCGTCGTCCGACAAAAGGCTGGCGCCGATCCCGCCGCCGTCGCCTTCGATACGGTCCAGGCTGCACAGGCCGCGAACGCCATTGCGCTGATCGACACCGCCGGCCGCATTCACGGCGACCAGGGGTTGATGGAAGAACTCAAGAAGATCCGCCGCGTGATCGGCAAGGCCGTTGAGGGCGCCCCGCAACACGTCTGGCTGACGCTCGATGCGAGCCAGGGACAGACCGCGATCGAGCAGGCCCGCCGTTTCCACGAGGCGGTCGGCGTGACCGGTCTGATCGTCAACAAGCTCGATGGCGAGGGCATGGCCGGCTTTGTCTATCCGATCACCGAGGAGCTGGGGATTCCGATCATTGCGATCGGTGTCGGTGAGGGAATGGAAGACCTGGAACCGTTTGCACCGGAGCGGTTTGCGGCGCAGATCGTGTAAAGGAGGGGAGGCCGGCGTGCCGCCGGCCTGCGCTGCGAGCCGATCAGCTCAGGGCTGCTCGAAATCTGCCGTGCGCCGATCGGACCGGGGGGCCGTACTCTCTTCACGCGCTTTCGTTTCTGAATCCGCTGTCACATCCCTTGCGTCGCCCCGGAATCCGCCTCTGGCGGATATCCGGGGTCTATCCGCCGTGCGACCCGGATTGTTGGTTGCGGTACTCGTTCGTGGGTGCGCTTCCGGCGACTGGACTCCGGCTCGGGGGCCGGGATGACAATGATGGTGCCGCTGCGCGGCGAGCGTTGGTTTTGTTGGGGGTTCCGTCCGGCCTTCGGCCGGCCGGGTGCCTTTTGGTCTTGCGCAAAAGGCACCAAAACGCGCTGGGGCCGCGGGCTGGGCCGCCCCGCCTGCGGCGGGGTCCCCGGTCGAACCGCACCGCCAGCCGGGCGAAACAGATTTGGGGTAACCATGCAG
>RFIY01000331.1 GCA_003695505.1 Candidatus Dadabacteria bacterium
ATGCTGCGCGCCGCCGGCCCCTCTCCGACCATCAGATCGATCTCGAAATCCTCCAGCGCCGGATAGAGCATTTCCTCTACTGCCGGTCCCATGCGGTGGATCTCGTCGATAAACAGTACCGTACCCGGCGCCAGCCGCGCCAGGATTGCAGCCAGATCGCGTGGACGTTCCAGAATCGGCCCGCTCGTCTTTTCGAACGGCGCATTCATCTCCGCGGCCACGATTGCCGCGAGTGTCGTCTTGCCCAGACCAGGCGGACCGCACAACAGCAAATGATCCAGCGGCTCACCCCGCTTGACGGCGGCCTGCGTCGCAACGCGCAGGTTATCTACCGTCTGCCGCTGCCCGGTAAACTCATCGAACGACAGGGGTCGGTGGGCACGCTCGAAGCTCTCGGCCTCGTGTTCCCATTCCAGTTCCTGGTCCGGCGGTGTATACATTGCGTCAGGCCTGCTCCGTCAGTACAAAGCGGATGATCTCTTCGACGTCGCTGTCGGTCAGGCCGCTCTGTATCGCGCGCCTCACCCCTTCCCTGGCCTCGCCTAAAGCATAGCCCAAACCCGCCAACGCCTGCACGGCCGCTTCCATCGGCGACTGTTCCGCAACGGGTCCCGCAGCGGTCGGCACCTGGTCGATCCGGTCGCGCAATTCCACGACGATCAGCTCCGCGGTCCGCTTTCCGATCCCCGGTACAGCCGTCAGCGCACGTACATCCTCATTGACAACCGCTGCGAGAAGCTCCGCAGGGCGAAAGACATCCAGCATGGCGAGTGCCGTCTTTGCACCGACTTTCGGTACCTTTTGCACGAAACGGAACAAATCTCGGGATTCACGATCGAAAAATCCGTACAACTCCCAGCCCTGCTCACGCACAGCCAGGTGTGTCCATACATGCAACCGCTCGCCAACGACCGCCTTGCCACGAACCTGCCCTGGCACCGCAACTTCGTACCCAACCTCGCCGCACAACAACGTCAACGACGTTTCACCCACGGCAAGCACGGTTCCCTGAAGATAGCCGATCACCGGCTCCATCCTCCCGCACGGTCGAGCACCGCACCGATCAACGCATGCGTCATGGCCACGGCGAGTGCATCCGCCGCGTCTTCTGGTGGCTGTTCCGGAAGATCGAGCTGCATCCGCACCATCGAGCGAACTTCATCCTTTCCGGCCCGGCCATGTCCGGCGACAGTCTGTTTGATTCTCGCGGGTGCGTAGCTGCGAGCCTCGAGCTGTCGTCGTCCCACCGTCGCCAGCGCAACACCTCGCGCATGTCCGAGCAATAGCGCACTGCGCACGTTGCGCCGAACAAAAATATCCTCGATGGCGACAATCTCCGGTTTCCAGGTCTCGATCACTGCGTCAAGCTCGTCCTGTAACGACAACAGCCGCTCGACGAGTTCGGATCCACGTAGTGAAATCTGTTTCCACGTCACCGCCCGGATCTTCTGCACGCTGGCATAGTCGATGACGCCGATGCCGATCTTTCTCGATCCGGGGTCGATGCCCAGTACCCGCATCACATCGCTTCCGCGATTCGCTCGAGCTCCTCGTCGTCGATCGCGCAATTGTCGTACACTTCCTGAACGTCGTCCAGGTTCTCCACCGCATCGAGGAACCGGATCACCTGTTGCGCCTCTTTCCCGCTCACCTCGATCTCATTGCTCGCCTCGTACCGCAACCCCGCGTCGACCACCTCCGCGCCTGCATCGATGACCTTCTGCCGTACCGCACCGAGATCGCTGTCTGCGGTGACCAGTTCCCACGTTCCGTCCTCTTCTCCGGGACGCACGTCTTCGGCGCCGGCCTCGATCGCCAGCTCCGTCATCGCATCTTCGTCGCGATCATCTCGAACCGTGATCACACCGACGCGGTTGAAGTTCCATGCCACGGATCCACTTTCGCCAAGTGATCCGCCTGCCTTGCTGAAGGCATGCCGAAGCTCACTGACCGTTCGATTTCGATTGTCTGTCAGACAGTAGACCATCACCGCGACACCGGCCGGTCCGTAGCCTTCGTACCAGATCTCTTCGATCTCCTGGCCGTCGAGCAACCCGGCGCCCCGCTTGATGGCGCGCTGGATATTCTCATTGGGCATATTCTCGGCCATCGCACGATCGACGGCCTGCCGAAGTGCCGCGTTGTACTGTGGATCCGGCCCGCCCTCGCGGGCTGCAACCTGAATCTCACGCCCGAGGCGCGTGAAGACCTTTCCCTTCTTCTTGTCTTCTTTCGCCTTCTTGTGCTTGATCTTGCTCCACTTGTTGTGGCCAGCCATTGCTCTTTTCTCCCGCGGACATGTCGCAGACAGAGCCCAAAAATCCGGGCTGCTAAGGTGCTACCATCGTATCACTTTTTTCGACCCATTCCCAGACACCGATCGCCGTTGAAGCATTCGCGTATTTTGACTATCATATCGCCTCACGACCTGCGGTTGATGCGCTCACACTTTTCCACAATTGTGGAAAACTCTGGGGAAATCGCGGGCCTGAAGGATGATCGACAACCCTCCAGTCAGACAGTGAACGTGACCGATTCCGCGCAACCACAACTCTGGAATTCTCTGCTGAGCCACCTTGAAGAGGCCCTGCAACCAGAAGAATACGCGCTCTGGATTCAACCTCTTCAACCGGTCCAGGTCACGGCCAAGGAAATTGTCGCTGGTGTACCGAACCGTTTCTTCGAACAGTGGATTCGCGACAACTTCTCTGGTCTGTTCCAGCGGGCCGAACAGGAGTTCGGCGTACCGATCCGGTTCGAGACGTTGCCCGAAGCTGTCACGACCCCGAGCACCACGACCGGGCCGGCACCGGCGACGGATCCCGTGCCGACGGCTACGGCCAGCAGCCTCCATCCGGATCTCAACTTTCGCTATACCTTTGAGGCATTCGTACCCGGGAGCTCAAATCAGTTCGCGCATGCGTCCTGCCTCGCCGTCAGCGAACATCCCGGCGCTCGCTATAATCCCCTGTTCCTGTACGGCGGCGTCGGCCTTGGCAAGACCCACCTGCTGCACGCTACCGGTCACGCCATTTTTTCCGCAAACAACAATGTACGCGTTCTTTACCTGAGTTCCGAGCAGTTCATGAATGAGGTCGTCAACGCGATCCGCTTCGAGCGAATCGATGAGCTGCGCCACCGCTTTCGCAACCAGTGCGACCTGTTATTGATCGATGACATTCAGTTTCTGTCCGGAAAAGAACGGACGCAAATCGAATTTTTCCATATCTTCAATGCCCTCTATGAACGTGGCAAACAGATCGTCCTGACCAGCGATTGCGTTCCGCGAGAGATTCCCGCGCTGGAAGAACGCCTGCGTAGTCGCTTCGAGTGCGGCCTGATCGCCGACATCCAGCCGCCCGAGTTCGAGCATCGCCTGGCGATCCTGCGCAAGAAGGCAGCCGATCTCGGTTTGCGGATACCCGACGACGTATTGACGTTTCTCGCCACTTATATTCAGTCGAACGTCCGCGAACTCGAAGGCGCACTGACACGTCTGTCCGCCAAAGCGAGCTTCGAAGGACGTCCGGTCGATGTCGATTTTGCCCGTCGTGTTCTCGGCGACCTGATCGAACTGACGACCCCCGGGGTCAGCGCCGACCGTATCCTCAAGGTCGTCGCCGAACTACATCACCTGCGCGTCTCCGACCTTCGTGGCCGCAGCCGCAAGAAAAACATCGCGCGGCCCCGGCAAATCGCGATGTATCTCTGCAGGCAGCTTACAGACCTTTCGCTCCCGGAAATCGGGCAGCGATTTGGCGGCAAGGATCACACGACAGTCCTGCACAGTGTTCGCAAAATCGAGCAACTCCGTCAGGAAGATCCTGAGCTCGACACCCTCATCCAGGGTTTATCGCGCACCCTCGGTCGTCCTTCCTGATCCCTTCCCCAACCCCGCTCCATCCGGGCAACATCCGCCTTGCTCGATCGTCGACCTGTCCATCACCGCCTCCGTGCACCCGCCGCAGGCTGTCAACAACCCGTGGAAAACCTGCTGAAGACGCCACCGTTTTTCCACCCACCGAAACACTTCCACACAGGTCCGCCTGGCACCATCCTTATGCCTGCGGAAAACCAGCGAATGTGTCCGCAGCTTTTCCAAGTACTATCCACAACCGGAATTTACAATTTATCCTTATGTCATAACGGCTTAATTGGATTCCGTGTATTTTTTCCACAGCCCTTTCTCCGTCACTTCATGTTTGATTATATTCCGTTAGAAAAAGATCATGACGAGGTACGATTCATCGTACAGACCTGCCGTTGCCACCCGATTCATGCGTACCTCGGCGTCGATGACTATAATGGTTCCAGGCACGCATCGACGTGCACCCTGCATACCATCCCGGCGACCGGAGCGGAACCCCGATGACCTGCCTGTTTGAAGTCGATCGCACAGTATTCGAAAAAGCGCTGTTTGGCGTCCAGAATGTTGCGCAAAAACGCACCGCAACACCAATTTTGTCCAATACGCGCATCGATGCCGAAACGGGCCGTCTGCGGCTCTATGCAACCGATTACGACGTTGGCATCACCCAGTGGATCGACGCTGACGTGCAGAATGTCGGCAGTGCGGCGCTCCCGGCGCGCATGCTCTACGAAATCGTCAAGCGTGGCACTGGGGATCTCGTGCGCATCGAAGTCGACGATCAGCATCAGGCCGTCATTCAGACCGGACCGCGCGCACGCTACAAACTCGTCGGCATGGAACCGGCTGATTTTCCGGAACCGCCGCCGGTCACCACATCGGCGCGCCTCGAACTCGATCGTGAACTGTTCCGTCTGTGGATTCGCAAGACCTTGTTTGCCGCCGGTACCGACGACAGCCGGGCCGCGCTGGCCGGGGTCTTTGTCGAACCGTCGGAGCAGGATGACCTTCGACTGGTCGCGACCGATACGCACCGGCTGGCAATGGTTGAATTGCCGGGGATCGAGGGCGCGAGCGCGCTACCTGCGGAGGGTGTGATTCTGCCGCGCAAGGCGCTCGGCGAACTGCTGGCGATCTCGGAAGGCGATGGCACGATCGAACTTGGTGTTCAGGTTCAGGAAGGTGGACAGCAGCAGTACATCCAGGCGCGCTGGGATCAGACCGAGCTACTGTTCAGGACGGTCGACGGTCGCTTTCCGAGCTACCGGGCGGTCATTCCCGAGGAGACACGTCAGACGGCCGTGATCGATCGGAGCGATTTCATTGCTGCGATCGAGCGTGTCAGTCTCGTGATTACCGAGCGGTTTCGTGCCGTGTCCTTGCGTTTTTCAGCGGATACGCTGACGGTGCAGGCACGAAATCCCGAGATGGGGGAAGGCGAAGAGCAGCTCGACTGCTCGTTCGACGGTGAGGATGGGTTCGAAGTCGGCTTCAATGCACAGTATCTGCAAGATGCGCTCAATCAGATCACGACGGATCGCATCGAGCTGCGCATGATCGATGATATTTCACCGACACTGATTTTTGGTGAAGCCGATGAGACGTACCTGAACGTCATCATGCCGATGCGTCTCTGAGGTCTCAACTGACTGCGTCAACCGAGGCTGATTTTCCCGTTCTGCGCCCGGCCGTCTCGGCCGATCATCCACCGCGGATCACCGCACTGTCGTTGCATGGCTTTCGCAACTACCGGGAACCATTTGCGGCCGCATTTGAGCAGCGTATCACTGCAATCGTCGGCCTGAACGGGCGGGGAAAAACGAACCTGATCGAAGCGATCTATCTGCTTTGCCGTCTGCGGGGGTTTCGCGACGAGAGTCCGGGACGATTGCGTACCTGGGATACGCCGTCCGGCGTTGTCGCCGGTGTGTTCTCTGACTTCGATCGAGAGGTCGTCATCGGTAGCAATGGACTTGCGTTGAAACAGGATGGCGATCGCGTGCAGGATCGCCGGTCCTGGGTCCGTCAGACGCCAATTTTTGGTTATCGACCCGATGATGACCTCTTTTTTCACGTCGAACCTGAACAGCGAAGACGCTACCTCGACTGGCTCGCGGCGATGTGCTTTGCGGACTATATTCCGACTGCAGCCGCATATCGCAGAGCGCTGCAGCAGCGCAACGCGGCGCTGCGTCAGCGGCTCTCCCGCGTCGAGCGTGAGGTCTGGGATGCTCAACTGGTCGAGGCCGGATACCGTATTCATTGCGCGCGCAAGGCCGCGGCCGCGCATCTCGGACCCGTATATGCGCAACTGTGGGAAGCGCTGGAGCGCCCCCCCGCCGAGGTCGTCTATCGATCCAATCTTCCCGAGACGGCAGAAGCGTACGCCGATGCATTGCGGGAGGCTGAGACGGCTGACCTGGAGCGGGGCTGGACATCGATCGGCGTTCATCGCGATGATCTGGTCGTCTACCGAGAAGGCCGACCTGTTCGTCAGAGCGCCAGTCAGGGGTACCGTAAGCTCACCATCATCCTGCTGTCTCTGGCGTGTGCGCTCTGTTTGCCCGGCGCGATGTTTTATATCGACGATCTCGAAGGTGAGCTCGACGACGAGAATGAATCGCGTCTGTTTTCATTACTCCTGGGGTCGCGGACCCGCCACCTGCAGATGTTTTTTTCGGCCGTACGGACACCCGACGTGTTGTCGCGCCATGACGCCGGGCCGGACATCAACTGGATCCGGCTCGCGTGACCGTCAGCTTGCGTGCTGGTCTGTCGCGTCGAGCGCTTCAGACAGGGCGGTGATGGCCGCGTCGATCGTCGCGTCATCATGGCAGGTACTCAGGAAGCCGACTTCATAGCCGCTTGGTGCAAGATACACGCTGCGCGCGAGGGCTTCGTGAAAGAAGCGTCCATACCGCTGATGATCCGCGGCGCTGATGTCATCGAAATTCCGTGGCGGTTGCTCCGTGAACGCGATGCCGAACAAGGAACCGACGGCCTGTGCGTGCATCGGGATGCCGCGATCCTCCGCCGCCTTCCGCAGTTGTGTGCAGAGGTGTTCCGCTCGCGCTTCCATCTCGCCGAGCGGGTTGCGTTCCATCAGTTGTTCGAGCGTCACTGCGCCCGCCGTCGCCGCGACCGGATTGCCGGACAGTGTGCCTGCCTGATAAACCGCGCCTTCTGGCGCGAGATGTCGCATCACCTCGCGCCTGCCGCCATAGGCCGCCAGCGGAAATCCACCGCCCACGACCTTACCCAGTGCGATCAGATCCGGTTCCAGGCCAAAGCGATGATACGCTCCGCCCATCGTGACCCGGCAGCCCGTCAGGACTTCATCGGCAATCAACAACGACCCGTGAGCCCGGCAAAGGCTCTGAACCGCATCGAGAAATTCGGGATCTGGAAGAATCAGCCCCATGTTGCAAGGCAGCGTCTCGAGGATCACCGCTGCAATGTCGTCCCCGTGTTCCGCAAACAGCTTTCGCAATTGTTCCGCGTCATTGAACGGCGCAATCAGCGTGTCGCGGGCCGCGCCCGCGGTGACGCCCGGGCTGGACGGCTGACCGAATGTCGCCAGACCGCTTCCGGCGCTGACCAGCAGTGCATCGGCGTGACCGTGATAGCAGCCGGCGAATTTGACGATCTTGTCGCGCCCCGTCGCTCCCCTGGCAAGCCGCAACGCACTCATCGTCGCCTCAGTGCCGGAGTTGACCAGACGCATCTGTTCCATCTCAGGAAACAACCGCCGGATGGCTTCGGCCAGCCGGATTTCGGCGGCGCAGGGCATCCCGAAACTGGTTCCCTTGCGCGCAACCGCGATCACTTCGTCGACGACGACCGGGTCTGCGTGTCCGAGAATCAGTGGTCCCCAGCTCAGTACGAAATCGATATAGCGGTGACCGTCGACATCGAACAGGTACGCACCTTCGCCACGATCCGCAAAGATCGGCGTACCGCCAACAGCGCCAAATGCACGGACCGGACTGTTGACGCCGCCCACGAACATTGCACAGGCCGACTGAAAAAGCTGCTCACTGCGAGGATTGCGATTCATCACGTTTCCGATCATCCAGGTTTCGCGCGCGTCGATCCGACGTTACAATAATGGCTTATGAACATTGAACAACAACTTGCCGGGCAGGTCGAACGGCATCTGTCCCTGATTCGCGAGCAGAGCGAAATGCTCCGCAATGGTGCGCTCGTTATCGGTGACCGCCTCGCCGAGGCTTTCCGCCGCGGGCGGAAACTCCTGATTTTCGGAAACGGAGGCAGCGCCGCCGATGCGCAGCATCTCGCAGCCGAACTGGTCAACCGGTACCGGCTCGATCGGCCGCCGCTTCCGGCCATCGCGCTGACCACCGACACGAGTACGTTGACCTCGATCGCGAACGACGTCGACTACAGAGAGATTTTTGCGCGCCAGGTTCACGCACTTGCGGCGCCAGGTGATATCGTTCTGGCGATCAGTACCAGCGGCTCCTCGCCAAACATCATCCAGGGTCTGCGTGCCGCGCGTGAACGGAAGACATGGTCGGCGGCGTTGCTCGGCAGCGACGGCGGAGATGCGGCAGGCCTCGCCGATCTCGATCTGATCGTTGCGTCGAATGAAACCGCGCGCATCCAGGAAGCACACCTGCTCGTCGAACATATGATTTGCGAAGTCATCGAATTTCGTCTGTTCCGCGCTCCGCTCGCCGACGTGGCCAGCGCCTGACCCAGTCTATTTCAACCCGGCTCTTTTCGGAATGAATCGTCCATGAAACAGAAATCGACCAGCTTTGCCCAGGCCGCGTTCCAGTATCACGCCGACGGCCGACCCGGCAAGATCGAGGTCACACCGACCAAGCCCTGCACCACGCAACGCGACCTCAGCCTCGCCTATACGCCCGGCGTCGCGGATGTCTGTCGCGCGATCGAAGCGGACGTCAACCGCGCCTTCGACTACACTGCGCGAGGCAATCTCGTCGCCGTGATCTCGAATGGCACCGCCGTCCTCGGTCTTGGGGACATCGGTCCCCTCGCCGGAAAGCCGGTGATGGAAGGCAAGGCCGTGCTGTTCAAGCGGTTCGCCGACGTCGATGTCTTCGATATCGAGATCAACGAGAAGGATCCGGATAAATTCATCGAGATTGTCGCCGCGCTGGAGCCGACGTTTGGTGGCATCAATCTCGAAGACATCCGGGCACCCGAGTGTTTTGCGATCGAGCAGGCACTGATCGAGCGTCTCGACATTCCCGTTTTCCACGACGATCAGCATGGCACCGCGATCATTTCCGCAGCCGCGCTGATCAACGCCGTTGAATTGTCTGGCAAGACGATTTCTTCGCTGCGCAAGGTCGTCGTCAGCGGCGCGGGTGCCGCATCGATCGCCTGCGTCAAGCTGTTCATCGAACTTGGGCTCGATCCCGGAACGATCTGGATGTACGATTCCCGCGGCCTGATTCATAGCGGCCGCGACGATCTCAACGCACACAAGGCCGAGTTTGCCCGTGACAGCGACCCGGTGCCGTTCGAGGACGTCTTCACAGACGCGGATCTCTTCCTCGGGGTATCGGTCGGTGGCACCGTGACGCAAGAGATGCTTCAGAAGATGGCGGCGAATCCGATCGTGTTCGCGATGGCCAATCCCGATCCGGAAATCTCATATCCCGATGCCGTCGCGGCGCGATCGGACGTGATCATGGCAACCGGACGTTCCGACTACCCGAACCAGGTCAACAATGTTCTGGGGTTTCCGTTCATCTTTCGTGGTGCACTGGACGTCCGCGCGCGCGAAATCAACAACGAAATGAAACTGGCGGCAGCCCGGGCACTGGCGGAGCTGGCGCGGGCGCATGTACCGGAAAATGTCGTGCGCGCCTACGGCGGCGAGCCGATCCAGTTCGGCCGTAACTACATTATTCCCAAGCCGTTCGACCACCGCGTGTTGTTGTGGGTCGCGCCTGCGGTCGCACGCGCCGCTATGGAAACCGGCGTCGCTCGCCAGCCGATCGACGACTTCGACCAGTATCGCGCCCGGCTCGAATCGATGCTCGGACCCGCTCGCGAACTGATTCGCACCAGTATCGATCACACCCGGCAATCCGAACAGCCCGCACGGGTCGCCTTTGCGGATGGTGCAGAAGATGCCGTACTGCTCGCGATTGAGCAGGCTACAGAAGAAGGCTTCATCCAGCCGATTCTGATCGGCAATCCGTCCCGGATTGAAGCACGAATTCGCGCACTTGGCCTGCAACTCGACAACGCCGAAATCGTCCATCCCGATGAGCACCCGGAATTCGAGCGATTCGTCGACGAATACTGGCGCAGCCATCAGCGGCAGGGCGTCACGCGCAACCGCGCCGAAAAACTGCTCAGTCGTCGTTCCCATTTTGCCGCGGCGATGGTCTCGAACGGGTTGGCCGACATCTATGTCGCTGGTCATACGGACCGGTACATGGACACACTCGAAGTAGCCGAAGATCTGATCGGATTGCGTGACGGCGTGCTGCGTCCCGTCGGCGTCACGGCTGTCGTCTACAAGACCCGGCTGTTCCTGTTTGCGGACACCGCGGTTGCGGTGGATCCCGATGTCGATGAGCTTGTCAACATCGCGCGCTTCGCGGTCGAACCCGCGCCGCTGTTCGACATGACGCCACGGGTCGCGTTTCTGAGCTTTGCGAACTATGGTGCCTATCGCCATCCGCAGGTCGACCGCGTTCGGCAGGCTGTCGAGCGCCTCAAAGCGACCGGTGCCGATTTTGTCTTTGATGGCGAAATGACGGTCGATGTGGCGTTGAATCAGGAGTTGCGGGACGGCGTCTTTCCATTTTCAGAACTCGATCAGGATGCCAATGTGCTGATCTTTCCAAACCTTGCAGCGGCCCAGATCGCCACACAATTGCTTGGGAACGTCGGCGGCGCGGAGACACTTGGCCCGGTTCATCGTGGCTTCCGCCGCACCGTCGTCATCCTGTCGGCGGGTATGGGTCCCGGAGAGATTCACAACCTTGTGGCACTGGCGGCGGGGCAGCAGGCGATCAGCGCCTGATCATCGGGCGGACCAGGCACCGGCAATCAGAGCAGATCGGCGAAGTGCTCCTCGGCGAAGTGCCGTAGCAGTTGCTGGACGTCATCAAGATCCGACAGTGCCATGACGCCCTGAACGAGTTCCTCGGCGACCCGCTGCGGGGTGCGACGGACGATGGCATGGATCCGCGGAATCGCCGTCGGTGCCATGGACAGCGTCTCGATCCCGAAGCCGAGGAGCAGCGGCACAAACATCGGATCCCCGGCCATTTCACCACAGACACCGACCTCGCGACCTGCGTCGCGGCAGATCTGGGTCACCTGGCGCAGCAGGCGCATGATCGCCGGATGCAACGGCGCATACAGGTAATCCACGAGCTCATTCGTGCGGTCAATGGCCAGGACGTACTGGATCAGGTCGTTGGTGCCGATGCTGAAAAAATCGGCGTCACGCGCCAGCAGATCGGTAATCAGCATGCTCGCCGGCGTCTCGAGCATCACGCCGAGCGGGACAGGATCGCAGCGCTCTCGTTCGACAATGGCTTCGATTCGCTGACGGGCGAGGCGAATCTCTTCATGGGAGGTGACCAGCGGGATCATGATGCGCACATTGCTGTTGTCGACTGCACGGGTTGCCCGGCAGATGGCCGTAATCTGCCGGTCGAACAGCGACGTGTTCTGGAGCGAGTAGCGGATGCCGCGCAGGCCCATCGCCGGATTCTGTCCTGCAGAGAAGGCCAGTGACGTCGGCAGCTTGTCGCCACCGAGATCCATCGTTCGAAACGTCACGAGGCGGCTGCCGAACCGGCGCACGACGCGACTGTAGATGCGCGTCAATTCGGCCAGGGATGGCGGACGGTCCCGGTTCAAAAACAGCACCTCGGTTCGATACAGACCGACGCCTTCGGCGCCGCAACGCAACGCCAGCGAAGCTTCTTCCGGCGCGTCGATGTTGGCCAGGAACCGGACGCGAAAGCCGTCTGGCGTGACCGCGGGTTCCGCAGCTTCCTGCTGCGCACGCACCAGTCGCCGCTGCAGGTCGCGTTGTCGTCGGCGCGCCTGCTGCAGTACGGTGTCTCCCGGATTTACGACGACGATGCCCGTCTTTCCATCGACGACTACGGTTGTACCGGACGGAATCTGGTCAGTGGCCTGATCCACCGCCAGAACCGTCGGGATCCCAAATGTTCGGGCAATGATGGCCATGTGACTGACGGCGCTGCCGGTCTCGGTGACGATACCGGCAACGGGGATCTGCGCCAGTTCGATCATTGTCGCCGGATCAATGCTTTCGGCCACGATGACATCGCCAGGCCCCGGCTGTCTTGGCCCACCCCGTTTCAACCCGGACAGCTCCAGTACGAGCCGTCGTTCGAGTTGTCGGATATCTTCACCACGAGCGCGCAGGTAGGGATCATCGATGGCTTCAAATGCGGGGAGGATTTCTTCAATGGTCTGATGAAGCGCAGCTTCCGCATTGATGCGATCATGCTCGATCCTGCGTATGGTGGGCTCGATGATCTGCGGATCGTGCAGCAGCGTGCGCTGCGTTTCGAGAATCAGCCTCGGTTCCTGCGCCGCCTGCCCATCGAGTGACCGCTCGATCTCGATCATGGCGCGATCCACGCGATCGATGGCCCGCTCGAAACGTCGGATCTCGGAACCGACCTCGCGATGACGTCGCAGCGTATAATGCGGAACCGCGGCGCCGCGTCCCAACATCAGATAAACCGCACCAATGCCAATCCCCGGTGCGCCGGGAATGCCGCGGAGCGCCCCCTCGGACTCGCTGCGCGAGCGCGTCATTCAGGCTCCTTGTCCGGATTTGGTCCTGAGGCGAACAGAACTTCCATCGCGGCGACGGCCTCTGCAGCATCGGGTCCTTCTGCCTCGACGAGCAGTTCAGTTCCCGACGGGCAGGCCAGTGTCAGGATCCCGAGCAGGGATTTTGCATTGATGCGGATGCCGTCGCGAACCAGCCAGATCTGTGCCTCATAGCGGTTCGCCAGTTGTGCGACCCGGTTTGCCGGTCGCGCATGCAGCCCCTCCGGATTCGTCACACAGACGGTGGTACGGTGTGCAGACATGGCTTATCCTCCTGTCATCGCGGCGGCGACGGCGAGGCCGCTGGCCAGCACGAACCAGATCGGTGCGCTGCGCATCAGTGAACGGCTGCCGATCCAGGCGCCGGCGAGCGCGGCCGTCGCAACCAGCAAGGTCGCGATCAATGGATCCTGTTCAGCGGTCGCAAGCTGGCCCACCAGGATACCGGCGCCAAACAGCCCCGTCGCCAAACCGGTATTGTTCAAACCCCGCCGGATGCGCGGTTTGGCAAGCAGTTTCATGGTCTCGGCGATGTTTTCCGGCTGGTGAATGCCACGATTGAGCAGCCACCATCGCAGCCAGCCCTCGCCGACGAGCCAGGCGGCGGCAAGGGCCAGCACGGCGTGTGTCCCACCTGCCAGCCACAGCAGCACGGACGCGCCGGCGAAGCACCACGACAATCCCTGCCAGTACAGCATGTCGCCCAGTGCGCCAAAGGTACCCATCCAGCGTGTCAGATGTTCGCGCGCGGCGTCAGGATCCGGCGGGTCGCGGTGGAGTTCGCTCAGTGCGGCGCCAACAATCAACGGTGCCAGCATCGGGTGGGTGTTGAAATGGGTGCTTGCCTGCCGCAGCAGGTCGGCGCGGCGCCGCTCGCTGCCCGACAATCCAGGCATGGCGGCCCAAAGCCAGCCGCACGTCTGCATGCGTCTGTAGCTCCAGGTCGACTGCAGCAGCAGCAGCCGCAACCAGATCCTGAATCGCGTACTCAGAGGAAGCATCCGACGACGACTCCTGCAACGAAGGCAGCGATACCCAGCGCACGTTCGGAAGTCCGCGTGCGCCGCAGTGCAAATGCGAGGGCGCTGGACCCGATGACCAGGTACCAGCCAGCGATGGGTGGAAATGTTGCCAGCGGCAGTCCAGACATGACGCTGATCAACGCAAACCAGCCGGCCAGAAGCATCCACCGCGCGGCAAGCGCGACGACCGGATAGGCCAGCAAACCGTCGACCGAGCCACGTTCGAGCTGCCGCAATATGCGTTCGCTGATCAGGCCGAATGCACGCCGCAGGCCTCCGTCGAACGGAACAAACGCCACGATAGCGATCAATGCCACGAGGATGCCGGCGGCGATGACCGTTCCGGTCGGTGCCGTCAATCCGGCCTGGTGCAGTACGATCACGGCCGCGGCCGTGCCGATACCTGACGCCGGCGCACGGATGCCGCCGGCCGGGATCCGGTCGATCCAGACGAATTCGAGAGAGGCGCCGATCAGCGCGCCAGTCAGCGGCATACCGGCGAGTCCCCCGATCAGCACGCCAGTCGCGACCGGGCGGTGAATCAGGAAAGGACCAATCTCTTCGCGAAGCAATTGCAACGCGGCCGCTGCCATAATCAGCCCAAGTGTCGTGCCGGTCATCGTTCCATCTTCCGCCGACCTCCGCGCATCGCGTCAGGCGCGCGGCAGCTCGACTGCGGTTCGCTTGACATCCGGTGCCGGCTGGTAGGACATCTCGATGCCACGATCCAGCAACTTGTGCAATGCTGCGAGTTCGCGATCAGAGCAGCAAAACGTCTTGCGCAACTGCATTTTCCCCGGCTCGAAGTGCAGATTTCCGAGGTTGAGGGCGTCGAGATCGAAGCCGTGCTCGACAGCGTCGAGTGCCGCCTCGGGCGTTCGGAACAGGATGACGGTATTGTGTTCCTGAACGACATCGAGCAGCATGATCAGTTCCTCTGGAGCAATAAAGCGGACGTCAACCGATTCGGGTACGGCGACTCGGGAAATCAGTTGCTCTTCTTCGTTTTCCGCCAGGCGCCTGTCGGCGACGATCAGCAGATCGACATCCAGTCGTGGCAGCCAGCCGTGAATGACCTGCCCGTGTATCAGTCGATCGTCGATCCGCGCCAGTTTGAGCGTCACGAAGCGTTTTTCTCCAGGAGGCGATTGGGAAGGATGATTTGCTCTCGGCCATAGGTGGCGGC
>RFIY01000332.1 GCA_003695505.1 Candidatus Dadabacteria bacterium
ATCATGGAACAGCCCAAACGTGTCGCAACACGTCTGGGAACCTTCGCCGAAGTCAGCTACGCGCTGGCGCCGCGCATGGTCGAATTCATCCAGAATGTCGGTTTTCGCCTGTTCCCATCCAATACCGGTTCAGCGGCGGGGCAGCCGCTTTCGGTCGAAGGTGTGGCCTTCGCCCATCTGATGCGCGGAGTGCATTTCTGAGCGTGGTTGGGTTTACGGTGGCTGTAAACAAGACGTAGCCGTTTGTTTACAACAGGCCTTGACAGGCAGATGCCATCGGGCGAGGATGATGTTCGGTTGAGGAGGCTCCCAGCCCAATCACCTCCCTGACGCGCCGTGATGGCGCGTGCCTCATCCGGGCCGGATTTCATATCCGGCCCGGTTTTTTTGATCCGCATGAAAAAGCGCCGCCGCGGAGCTGAGCCGCAGCGGCGCTTCGAAGAAGAGCCGGGGAGGGAGGGTGTGTCAGGCTGGAACGATCGTGGGCTCTTCTTCGGCAAAACGAACGACATCCAGCGCCGCACGCTCGCCGCTGTCGCAACCCTGCAGGCGTGCTTCCGCCATCGGCAGGAAGCGCTTCGCGGCATAGTAGGCGGTGCGGATCTTGGAGTCATAGAAGGCGGCATCGCTGCTCGATGCGAGGAATGCCTTGCGTGAATCTTCGTCAGTAACGCCCGCATCGGCCAGCATCGATGCAAGCTTTTGCTGCGCCACTTCGGCTTCCCAAGACAGCAGCCAGGTTGCGATCACTTCGCCCATCGCATCCAGGAACGGCTTCGCGTTCAGCAGCGGCAAGGCGAGATTGCGGGCCATGAACTGCTGGCCGATCGACATGGCCGTCTTGCCAACGTGGTCGCGCAGACGGTCGAGATCCTCGCCGATTTCCTTGAGCATCGGATCGTCATTGCCCTTGAGGCGGGCGGCGTCCTCGGCGACACGCTGCAACAGCGCCATCGCATACTGGCCACCCTTCATCACGAGCTTTCGGCCAACCAGGTCCATGGCCTGGATGCCGTTCGTGCCCTCGTAGAGCGAGCCGATCTTGACATCGCGCATATATTGCTCGATCGGGTGATCCGCCAGATAACCGTGGCCACCGAGCGTCTGCATGGCTTCTTCGGTGACGCGGAAGCCCTCATCGGTGCACCAGCTCTTGACGATCGGGATCAAGAGCTCGACGATGCCGTTGGCGCGATCCTTTTCCGCTTCGTCGGTTGCCACATGGGCCGTGTCGAGATTCAGCGCGGTAAAGCCGAGCATCGCGCGCATGGCTTCGGTCTTTGCCTTCATGTTCATCAGCATGCGGCGGACGTTGGGGTGCTCGATGATCGCCGCACGCGGAGCTTCCGGGTTTTTGAACTCGGTGATGCTCGTGCCCTGGCGGCGCTCCTGTGCGTACTCGAGCGCGTAGAGATAGGCGGGCTCGGAACAGCTCAGCCCCTGCATACCGACTTCGAGCCGGGCGCCGTTCATCATCTGGAACATGATCCGCATGCCCTGGCGCTCCTCGCCGAGCAGCTCGCCAATGCACTCACCATCGTCACCAAAGGAAAGGGCGCAGGTCGGGGAGGCGTGAATGCCCATCTTGTGCTCGACGCCGGTGCAGACGACGTTGTTGAACTCCCCGATCGAGCCGTCTTCGTTGACGCGGTACTTGGGCACGATGAAAATCGAGATCCCCTTGGTGCCTGGCGGGTCGCCCTCGATCCGGGCCAGCACGGCGTGGACGATGTTGTCCGCAAGGTTGTGGTCGCCCCACGAAATGAAGATTTTCTGCCCTTTGATCGAGTAGGTACCGTCTTCGTTACGTTTCGCCGTCGTGGTGAGGTTCCCGACATCGCTACCGGCGTTCGGCTCGGTCAGGCACATCGTACCGCCGTAGGTCAGGTCGAGGATCGGCTTCATGTAGAGTTCTTTCTGGCGATCGGTGCCGAACGTGCGGATCAGATCTGCCGTACCGTGGGCGAGCCCGGGGAACATCGTGAAGCTGTGATTGCCGGCACCAAAGACGCAGCCGGTGATCATGCCGATCGTGTGTGGCACCTGCTGCCCGCCCAGATCGTAATCATCCATCAGGGTCATCCAGCCGCCTTCAACAAAAAGCTGCTTCAGCTTACGGAAGGACTCCGGTACGCGAACCTCGCCGTTCTCGTACTTCGTACCGTGGACATCGCCCTCGTGATTGGTCGGGAAGTATTCCTCGTGGGCCAGTTGCTCGGCCGCATCGAGAATCATGCGATAGGTGTCTTCGTCGTAGTCCTTGTAACGGTCGAAACGGTTCAGTTCCTGGACCTTGAGGACTTCGAACAGAAGGAAATCGACGTCACGGCGGTTCCACAGTTTGGCCATGGTGCTGCTCCTGAGCAAATAGGGTGTTTGTGCCTGTCTGGATGCTGAAAATGAATACTGAGTCGGTATTCATTTTTATTGTAGAGGAGCTGCTGGCCGCTGTCAAATGGTCAGGCCAATTACGCCGTGGCTGTCAGGCCTTTTGCTCAGCCTCGCGCCAACGTTCGCGAATCGCGTTGACCTGCTCTTCCGCAGCGGCGGGCGCGAAGCGACGGTCTTCGCGCCAGACATCGATAATGCGTTGCCGATCCGGCCAGATACCCGCGCCGAGCCCCGCGAGGAAACCGGCGCCAAAAGCGGTTGTTTCGATATTGGCGGGTCGGACGATCGTCGTGCGGGCAAGATCGGCCTGGATCTGCATCAACAGGTCGTTTGCGGTTGCACCACCATCGACGCGCAGCTCGCGCAGTGGCTCGGGAGCGTCGGCATTCATCGCTTCAATCAGTTCAACGATTTGCAGCGCGATGCCCTCGAGCGTCGCCCGAGCGATGTGCGCGCGCGTCGTCCCTCGCGTCAACCCCGAGATCAGACCCCGCGCCTCGGCGCGCCAGTGGGGTGCGCCCAGGCCGGTCAGCGCCGGGACGAAGGTGACGCCGCCGCTGTCGGGCACCGATGCGGCGAGTTCTTCGATCTCGGGCGCGCTGTTGATCAGTCCCAGACCGTCGCGCAGCCATTGCACCGCTGATCCGGCAACGAACACGCTGCCTTCCAGTGCATAGCAGAGCGGCTCGTCCGGCAACTGCCAGGCAATGGTCGTCAGTACCCCGTGGCGTGACAGCGGAGCAGCTTGACCGGTGTTCAGCAGCAGGAACGCGCCTGTTCCATAGGTACATTTCGACTGTCCGGGCTCGAAGCACGCCTGCCCAAAGAGGGCGGCCTGTTGATCTCCCGCAATCCCCGCGATCGGGATGCCGTCGGGCAGGAGTTCGAGGCCACGGGTTTCGCCAAAATGGCCAGCCGAGGGTCGGACTTCCGGCAGGATGCTTTCGGGTACGCCGAACAGCGACAGGAGATCCGGGTCCCACCGTCCATCGTGAATATTGAACAGCATCGTCCGGGATGCATTGGACGGTTCCGTGGCGTGTACGGCGCCTCCGGTCAGTTTCCAGACCAGAAAGGTGTCGATCGTCCCGAAACGCAGCCGTGAGGCGCGCTGTCGCTCCGGATCGTGCTGATTCAGCAGCCACTCGAGTTTCGTGGCCGAAAAATAGGGGTCGATGACGAGGCCTGTCTTTGCCCGGATGGCGTCGGCGTGTCCACCGTTGCGCAATTGCTCGCAGCGGTCCGCGGTGCGGCGATCTTGCCAGACCAGCGCATTGGCGACCGGCTGAGAGGTTTCGGCATCCCACAGGACGGTCGTTTCGCGCTGGTTCGTGATCCCGATTGCGGCGATGTCTTGACCGGCCACGCCAGCGGCATCCAGGGCATCTGCAATCGTCGCCAGCATCCCGTTCCAGATGTCATCGGGATTGTGCTCAACCAGACCCGGCTTTGGGAAATGCTGCGGAAATTCGCGATTTTTCTTGCCGAGAATGTTTCCCTGGTCGTCGAGGATCAGCGCTGTGTTGCCGGTCGTGCCCTGATCGAGTGCAAGGATGCAGCGTTTTGTCATCGAAAGGACTCCTTGGGTGCGTGAAAACACTGGCGAAACCATTGTAGCGCGGACAGACCCGAGGGGGAGGCGACCGGAAGCAAACCGGCGCTGGTCGGGGGAGGGGCCGCGCCGCGGATGGACCCCGGATATCCGTCTGCGACGAATTCCGGGGCGACGGGAGTGAGGGTTGTGACGTATTCTGCGGTGACGGCGGTAAGGATGGGGCTCCGATGTTGGTACGCTCCAAAATTCGCGGTCGCTTCCCCGCTCAATCGTCATGCCGGACCTGATCCGGCATCCAGACCGCGCCGCGAGTGGGCCCCGGATATCGGCCTGCGGCCAATTCCGGGGCGACGGCAATGGGGGG
>RFIY01000333.1 GCA_003695505.1 Candidatus Dadabacteria bacterium
GATCGGGGTCGTCCGCACGCCAGGTCCCCGCACCGACCAGCACCAGGTCGCAGCTTGCGCGCAGCCTGTGCACCATGCGGCGACTCGCTTCCGAAGTAATCTGCCAGTTGCCGATGCCGGGCCGCGCGGTCACGCCGTCGATGGTTGCGGCGGCCTTGTAGATCACGAAGGGACGTTGCTCACGCTGCCAGACGCGAAAATCGGCGATCAGCCGGTCGGCCTCATCGCGCAGGCAGCCGACATCGACCCGGATCCCGGCATCGCGCAGACGGGCAATGCCCGCGCCGGCGACCCGCGGATTGGGATCGACCGTGCCGACGACGACGCGCGCGACCCCCGCATCGATCAGCGCCTCGCTGCACGGCGGCGTGCGCCCGTGGTGGTTGCACGGTTCGAGTGTCACATAGGCCGTCGCGCCCCGCGCACGGGCGCCGGCCTCGCGTAGCGCATGGACCTCGGCATGCGGCGTGCCCGCGCGTTCATGGGCGCCCTGGCCAACCAGCGCATCACCCTGAACGATGACGCAGCCGACGGCCGGATTGGGGGCCGTCTCGCCGACGAAACGACGCCCCAGCCGCAGCGCCTGCCGCATCCAGCGTTCATCCGTTGTCGAAAAGGGCTCATGTTCGCCCACGATGGTCAGTCCCTTGCCGCGATGCCGTGCGAAAGCTGATCCATGATCGAGTCGGCCCAGTCCTCGCTCGGCATCGCGTCGATATCGACGACGCGCAGGGCGACCGCATTGAACGTGACCTCGATCGCGCCGAAATAGAGGACCGCGAAGGTCGTTGGATTCGTCTTTTTACGGATCTCGCCGGCCTCCTGCCCCTGGCGCATCAGTTCTTCGATGCCACCAGCGGCGCGCTGGAAGCCGCGCACGACCTCCTCGCGCATGAATTCGGGGCTGTGCAGCAGTTCGAGCATGATCACATCAACCAGCGCCGCATTGCGCTTGTAAACGTCGATGATAAAGATCAGGAAGCTGCGCAGCCGATCGATCGCGGAGCGCTTGTCCTCGTTGAGCAGGTTCTCGATGACCTGCAGGATGAACGTCCAGCGCTCCAGAAAAATCGTGCGCAGGATTTCTTCTTTGTTGTCGAAGTAGTGATAGACGAGGCCGTAGGCGACGCCGGCCCGGCGCGCGATATCACTGACCCTGCTGCTGTGAAAGCCTTTCTCCGCAAACACGGCAATCGCCGCATCGAGGATCTGTTGCTTGCGGATTTCGCTCTTCTTGCGTTGTCGTGCCATGGTGGTTGCCCTTTTTGCTGGCAATAGCGTACGCGGCATTGACACAGATGTCAATTTTTGCCGCATTCCGGTCTATGACTCTGGATTTTACCGACCCGCGTGCCTATAATAACGATGTGGTCGGTCCACGGGGACCAGGCAGCCGCTGCGATGGCATGACCGTCGCAGAGGAAAGTCCGGACTCCACAGGGCAGGGCGGTGGATAACATCCACCCGGCGAAAGCCGCGGGATAGTGCCACAGAAACCAGACCGCCCTGCTTCGCGCCGCTACACGGCGCTTCGCAGGGCAGTGCCCTGCGTAGCCTTGGCGAAGCAGGGTAAGGGTGAAACGGTGGTGGTAAGAGCCCACCGCTCTTCGGGTGACCGGAGAGGCAAGGTAAACCCCGCCCGGAGCAAGGCCAAGCAGGAGGCGTTCGAGACCGGCCCGGTCGAGCCTCCGGGTAGGCCGCAAGAGCGGCATGGTGACATGCCGCCCAGATGAATGGCTGCCCACGACAGAATCCGGCTTATCGGTTCCCTGTCGGCCGACCCTTTTTGACGAACGCAACCGGATGGAGCGCCGACGCGATGACAGATGAACCACAGACCACCTCGCTGGCGCCCGGATTTCTGGTGTCCGTGCCGCAGCTTCAGGATCCCAATTTCGACCACGCGGTCGTGTTTCTGATCGCGCACGGCGAAGAGGGCGCCTTTGGCCTGACGGTGAACCGGCGCGCGGACGTGGATCTCGAAGACGTGCTCGACGAACTGGAACTGCCGGCGGCGGATCATGCCAATGGCGAGGTCCTGCTGGGCGGCCCCGTCGAGCCGGGTCGCGGCTTTCTGCTGCACGGCGGTGACACGCCACTGCCGGGCGCCGAGACCGTTGGCGATGGCATCCATCTGAGCGGCGAACCCGAAACGCTGCGCCTGGCCGTTGCCGGCGCGACGCCGTTTCGCCTCTGTCTGGGATACGCGGGTTGGGGGCCGGGGCAGCTCGAGGCGGAGTTCACGCAGGGTGCGTGGCTGACCGCGCCCGCCGCGCCGCGATACCTGTTCGAGCTTCCGGTCAACCAGGTCTGGGAGCGCGTGCTCCGCGACATTGGCATCGATCCGGCGACGATTCGCCTGTCCGACGACGGCCCGGCCAATTGAGCAGCGCCGCGGCGAGCCTGCGCGACCCCGAGCAGGCGCTGGCCGCCTTTGCGACGTGGCTGCGTGCTGAACGTGGCCGCGCCGAACGTACCGTGGACGCCTATCTGCGCGATTTGCGTGCCTGGATCGACGCGCACGATACGCCGCCCGTCTGGACGGAAGTCTCGGCGCTGCAACTGCGTGCCTGGATCCGGGCCCACCTGTCGTCGCGGTCGCCGGCGACGCAGGCGCGCGCGATCAGTTCGCTGCGCAGCTTTTTCGACTTTCTCGTTCGTCGCGACGTCATTCCACAGAATCCGGCGGCCGGCCTGACCGCGCCAAAGCAGGCAAAGGCGCTGCCGGCGACGATTCCGGCACAGGCGGTGCTCGACTGGATCCACGGCCTGGCCGTTCGCGCCGAAGAACCGCTCGCGCAGCGTGACGCGGCGCTGCTTGCCGTCCTCTACGGCTGCGGTCTGCGCGTCAGCGAGGCGGCCGATCTCGATGCGGACGCCGCGCTGGAACCGACGTGGCGGATCATTGGCAAGGGCAACAAGGAGCGGATCGTGCCTGTACCGGCCGGCACGACCAGCCTCGTGCGGCAATGGCTGCCGGTTCGCGCATCGCTGACCAGCGACGACGAGCCGGCGCTGTTCGTCAGCGCCCAGGGGCGGCGGCTTTCGGTGCGGGGCATCCAGTATGTCCTCGACCGACGGGCGCGGGAGGCCGGGCTCGACCGGCATGTGCATCCACATCAGCTTCGGCACAGTTTCGCCACGCATTTGCTCGGTGACGGCGTCGATCTGCGCGCGATCCAGGAATTGCTCGGGCACGCGAGCCTGTCGACCACGCAACGCTACACGCATGTGGATCTGGCGGGCCTGGCGCGGGTGTACGACGGCGCCCATCCCCGCGCCTGATGCGCGCCGTTTCGGCCCCGGCGAAAC
>RFIY01000334.1 GCA_003695505.1 Candidatus Dadabacteria bacterium
ACCACCCGGACCATCGAACCAGGAGTCAGAGAATGTTGCGATCCCGAAGACAGCTCGCGATACTCGTTGGCGCGGTGCTACTGAGCAGCCCGGCAATCGCAGGCGAGGCGGCGCGCCGCACCATCGCCGTCCACGGCAGCGCCGAGTTGCGTGCGGCGCCCGACATTTTGCGCCTTGTTGTCGTCTTCCGTGCCGAAGGCCCCGCGGTCGAGGCGCTGCGGCGCGATGTGGACAACCGGGCACGGCGATTCACCGATTCTCTCGATCGCTTCGGCATTGACAGCAAGCACTACTCCGCGTTGCAGCCAACCGTCGAACCGCAATATGTCTGGGACAAAAAGCGCAAACTGACCGGGTTCATCTATCGCCGGCAGGTGCAGATCGAACTGAACAAGATCGATCACTACGGCGACCTGATCGACCAGGCGCTGAAGCTCGGCGCGGAAATGTCGGGCGCACCGGTCATGGACTTCAGCGATCGTGAAGCGCTGGAAGTACGCGCGCTGGAGGCAGCCGTCGTCGCCGCCAGGGCCAAGGCGCAGCGTCTGGCGGCTGCCGCCGGCGCGAGCCTCGGACCGGTACAGGAAATCGTCGAAACCAGCGCAACGCCGGTACCGCGCCCGATGATGATGGCCACGCGTATGGCCGAAACCGCGGACGTCGCGGTGGAACACGTCGGCGAACAGACAATCCGGCGCACGGTGCAGGTGCGGTTCGCGCTGCGGTAGCGACTGCGGTCCGCAAATCGCTCTGCCTGTCCGTGCAGCCGACCGAGGTACGCAGGCGGCCACCGACGCGACGCACCCCGCCACGCGATCTGTTACCCTTTTTGCATGGCGTCACGAATGCGACATTTGCGGGCTCGCGTGCTGAAGGCAATCTTTCGCGCCCATACCGTCATCTATGAAAAGAGCGATGGCCGCATCGGTCACTGGATCGGTCTGCCGACCCTGCTTCTGACCGTCACTGGTCGCAAGTCCGGCCTGCCGCGCACGACGCCGCTCGTCTATTTTCGCGACGAGGACCGCTACGTCGTTGTCGGTTCCGACGGCGCCGCGCGGCGCGATCCGCAGTGGTGGAAGAACCTCCAGGTCAATCCGGCCGCAACGATCCGCGTCGGACGGCGCGTCTATAACGCGACGGCCGAACTGGCGACGGCCGCGGAGCGCGACCGCCTCTGGCAGATCGGCACCCGGATCAATCCGATGTGGGCGAAATACCAGGAACGCACGGAGCGGGAGCTTCCGGTCGTCATTCTGACACCGGTGGAATCGCCCGAATGAGCCGGATCGATCCCGAGGACTACGCACCGCTGGCTCCGGAATTCGAACAGGGACTGATCGCGTCGATCCGCGCGGCCCCGTTTCCGGCGTTCCTTGGCCTCGAAAAGGAAGCCGTGCGCCGCGACTACGCGCGGATGCGCCTGCGTTACCGTCCCGAACTGAACCAGCCCGCGGGCATCGTCCACGGCGGCGCGATCGCGTCGCTGATCGATACCGCCGTCGTGGGCGCGGTGCTTTCGGCGTATACGCCGGAAACGATGCCGAAAACCATCGTCACGATCGACATGCATGTGCACTACCTGAATGCGGCACGCGAGGTCGACCTGATCTGCCACGCCGCCGTGCGCCGGCGCGGTCGCCAGATCGTCTTTCTCGAGGCCGAGGTCATCGACGACGACGGCCGCGACATCGCGCACGGCGAACTGTCCTATATGATTGTTGCGGCAACCTGACGCCGGCTCCGCCCCAGCCCGCCCCGGCTCGGACAACCGTCAAATCGCACGAGCCTGCGGCTGCATCGCTATAAAGCCCATTCACTGCAGCCGGTTGCCCGACATTGCTATTCAATGTTAACATCAGTGTAAAGGTTCTGATGTCAACGGGCAGCCCCCCCGCAAGGAGGGCTGTTTGTCGTTTCTCTCCGAACAACATCTCGATCCGACGTTGCGCGCCGCCCTGGATCGCTTTCTTGCCGAGCAGATCCGCCCCCATTTTGCGGACCCGCTACATCCACCCGATCTCGAAACCACCGGAAAGCTGATCGAAGCGACGTCCGCGCTTGGCCTGATTCCGACGCCGGACTGGCCCGGGCAGGGACTCTGGCACGATTTGCCTGTAAACGAGACCCTGCTGATCCTTGCCAGAGTTGCGGCGATTTCGCCCGCACTCGCCTGGGCCCTGCACCTGCAGTCCGCCGGCAGCAAGGCGTCGCAAATGCTGACCGGACAACCCGGCGCGGCGACACAGATCTGTACGACCGGCTGGCACTGGCCGATCACCGAGGCGCTGCTGACCGGTCACGAACCACGACTGCCCGGCGGCCGACGGCTGTGGCTGGCGCCAGCCACCGAGTCGATCTGGTTCCCGGTCTCGGTGGACGCGCAACAGATGCGCTGGACCGGGATCGAGCCCTCTCGCCAGCCCGCCGTCACGATACCGGCGCCACACGGCAACGAGCTGCTGCCATATCTCGAATTCGCGATCGTGGAGGCGCATGCGGCGGACGCTCCGACAACCTCGCGCGAGGACTGGATCGGACTGCTCGCCCGCGATCTGCTGGGCGTCATCGCGGTTGCAACGGGCGCCGCCGCCGGGGCGCTGCACCTGGCCAAAGAATACGCCACCCAGCGCCAGCAGGGAGGCGTCGTAATCGCGGTCCACGACGCGGTCCGCGAGCTGATCGGACGCAGCCAGATCGCGATCGACGGCGCCGCCACGGCACTGGCCGCACTCGGCTCGGCGCCGTCGGCGGGCGACGCCCTCGCCTGTTACGCACAGTGGATCGACCGCCTGTTCGCCGCCGCCGACAACGCAATCCAGATTTTCGGCGGCATGGGCTACATGCGCGATACCGGCGTCGAGGCATATGTGCGCGCGATCGGCGCGCTGCGAGCCTGGTCGGGTCCGTCTGCGCTGTTCGCCCGCGTCCTCGCCGCCGATGCCGCCGAGACCACTTCCGCCGAACCAGCCGAGATCGCCGCCGAACGCACGAAGCCACTCCATCCCGCACGGAGCTGGCAGCGGCTCGCCGCGACGGCGCGACCGCTCGTCGCCTACGATCCGGTCTCGCTGTGGGAAGAGGACACCCGTCGTTTGCCGGAGCCACTTGCCGCCTGGCGACGTCGCTATGCGCAGTTTGCGCGCGTCCATGTCGCGCCGCTCGCCCTGGAAGCCGATCTGATGAGCCATGACGCCGAACCTCCGGCGGCGATCCTCGACCTGCTCAGCCGTGCCGCACGAGAAGGCCTGCTGTCGGCCCTGCTGCCGAAGCCGCTCGGTTCACTCCACTGGTCGCTGATGCGTTATCCTCTGGTCTGGCTGCAGACGATCCGGACCGAAGAACTCTGCGCGGCCGGCGGCGGCCTGGGTCTGCTGCTGTCGGCGCACTATCTGGGCGCCGTCCCCATCCTGCTGTCCGGGGATCCGATCTCGATCCGCCGCTGGTTGCTGCCGGCCTTTCGCGATCACCGCCGTGGCATCCCGCATCTGTTTGCCTATGCAATCACCGAACCTTCCGGCGGATCGGATGTCGAGGACACGGAAGGCGCGGCGCTCTACCGCCCCGGCACGGTTGCGCGCCGCAAGGGAAAACAGTGGGTGCTCAGCGGACGCAAGATCTTCATCAGTGGCGGCGATCTCGCGCAGACGGTCACAGTCTTTGCCGCACTCGAGGGAGAAGGGCTCGAAAGCTGGACCTGCTTCGTCGTTCGCAAGGACGACCCAGGTTTTCGTGTGGTGCGCAACGAAATCAAACTCGGCCAGCGTGCCTGCGCCGCGACGGAACTGGAATTCGATGAGATTCATCTCGACGACAGTCGCATCGTCGGCAAGCTGCGCCAGGGCTGGG
>RFIY01000335.1 GCA_003695505.1 Candidatus Dadabacteria bacterium
ACTCCGGGAGACAGCATGAGCAACGTACCCGCCGCCGGCAACGACTACGGCGCCGACAGCATCAAAGTACTGGAAGGACTGGAGGCCGTTCGCAAGCGTCCGGCGATGTATATCGGCTCTACGGGCATCCGTGGCCTGCATCACCTGGTCTATGAGGTGATCGACAATTCTGTTGACGAGGCACTCGCGGGATATTGCGACACGATCCATGTCATCCTGCACGCCGACCATAGCGTCACGGTCGAGGACAACGGGCGGGGCATCCCTGTCGACCGGCACGAGAGCGGCCGACCGGCGGCCGAGGTCGTGATGACCACGCTGCACGCGGGCGGCAAGTTCGACAGCAATACCTACAAGGTGTCAGGTGGCCTGCATGGCGTCGGCGTCAGTTGCGTCAATGCGCTCAGCACACGCCTCGAATTGCAGATCAAGCGCGACGGCAAGATCTGGACCCAGGAATATGCAGTCGGCGAACCGGTCACCGAGCTGACACCCGTCGGCGAGACCTCCGAGTCCGGTACGCGTGTCCGTTTCTGGCCCGATCCCGACATCTTCGAAACTGTCGAAATGGAATACGACACGCTTGCGCACCGCTTCCGTGAGCTGGCGTTTCTGAACCCGGGACTGCGCATCATCGTCGAGGACGAGCGCAGCGGCAAGAAATCGGAATTCCACTACGAAGGCGGGATACGCAGCTTCGTCGAACACCTCAACCGCAATCGCAACGTCGTCCATCCAGACGTGATCTACGCGAGCGCCGAGCGCGACGACGTGGTCGTCGAATTCGCGATGCAGTGGCACGACGGCTACAACGAGACCACCTACACCTTTGCCAACAACATCCACACGATCGATGGCGGAACACACCTGTCCGGCTTCAAAGCCGCGCTGACGCGAACGATCAACGCCTATGCGCAAAAGTTTGACCTGCTCAAGAAGCTCGGGCAACCGTTGTCCGGCGAAGATATTCGCGAGGGCCTGACCTGCGTGCTCAGCGTCAAGGTCCCGGATCCCCAGTTCGAAGGCCAGACCAAGGGCAAGCTGGGCAATTCGGAAGTGCGCGGCCTGACGGAGGCGATCGTCGCCGACAAGCTCTCACAGTTCCTCGAAGAAAACCCGGCCGTCGCACGCGCGGTCATCGAAAAAGCCGTCGACGCAGCGCGTGCGCGGGAGGCAGCGCGCAAGGCACGCGATCTCGCACGACGCAAATCGACCTTCGACAGCGGCGGTCTGCCCGGCAAACTCGCCGACTGCCAGGAAACCGACCCGGCAGAGTCCGAGCTGTTTCTCGTCGAGGGCGACTCCGCGGGCGGCAGCGCCAAGCAGGGACGCGACCGCCGCTTCCAGGCCATCCTTCCGCTCAAGGGCAAGATCCTGAATGTCGAGAAGGCGCGCTTCGACAAGATGCTGACCAACGAAGAGGTGCGTACGCTGATCACGGCCATCGGCGCCGGGATTGGCAGTGAGGAGTTCGACCCGGACAAGACCCGTTACCATCGCATCATCATCATGACCGATGCCGATGTCGATGGCGCGCACATCCGCACCCTGTTGCTGACATTCTTCTACCGGCAAATGTTGCCGCTCATCGAGCGAGGCTATCTGTATATCGCGCAGCCGCCACTGTATAAGGTCAAGCGCGGTCGCGCCGAGCAGTACATCAACAATGATGCCGAACTCGAGCAGTTTCTGCTCGACCAGGTCGAGGGCGACCTCGCATTCACCGGCGGCGGCACAACAGTCACCGGACGCGACCTGATCGACGCGGTTCGCCAGATTCAGCAGCTAGATCGCGCCTTCGAGCAGATCCGGCTGCGTTACGATCCGCGCCTGATTCGCGCCCTGGCTTACAGCGAGCCGCTGCAGCCGGATCAGTTGCACCGCGACCGGCTCGACCAGATCGAAGAAACTGCCGCCCCGCTGCGATCGTGGCTTGAGGCGAATGAAGAGGATATTGATCAGATTCGCTTCGAAGCCCGGCCACGCGAGGGCGAGGATCACGCTGACCTCGCGTTGCTCTACCGCGAAGGCGGAATCTTCCGCGAAAGCGTGCTCGACTGGGAATTCTTGTTGAGCGCGGAGTATCGGTCTCTACACGAACGCGCGCACGCATTACTCGAGCGGCTGCCGCTGCCCGGAAAGCTCATTTTCCGTAACAACGAGCACGACATCAACGGCCACCGCCAGGTTGTCGACTACGCCCTGATGTACGGCCGCAAGGGACTGACTATTCAACGCTACAAGGGTCTTGGCGAAATGAACCCGGATCAGCTCTGGGAGACGACGATGGATCCCGAAAGTCGAAGGCTCTTGCAGGTGCGCATCGAAGATGCCTATCAGACCGACGAGATCTTTACGATCCTGATGGGCGACCACGTCGAACCGCGACGCGAGTTCATCGAAACGAACGCACTCAACGTACAGAATCTGGACGTTTGAACAGACCCGACCTGCACGACGCCTCCCGCACGATACCCGCACTGGCGGACTGTCGTAACATGGTGGAAAACGGGATCGGGAAAGAGGCTGCGTGAAGATCGGGGTACTGACCAGCGGAGGCGACGCACCGGGCATGAATGCCGCGGTTCGGGCCGTCGTGCGTGCTTCGGTCTGGCATCGGCACGAAGTCATCGGCATCCGCGGGGGGTACAACGGCATCTTCGCGCGCGCCTTCGAGCCGCTCGACCGACGTTCCGTATCGAACATTCTGCAACAGGGCGGCACCTTCCTGGAAACGGGCCGCTGCGCGCGGTTTCTCGAACCGGACGGCCCGGCTGAAGCGGCTGCGATCCTGCGGGACAAAGGCCTGGACGCGCTGGTCGTGATTGGCGGCAACGGCTCGTACAAGGGTGCGCTGGCGCTACACCAGTCCGGGTTTCCCGCAGTGGTGGGCGTGCCGGGCTCCATCGACAACGACGTCGGCGGTACGGATTTATCGATCGGCTTCGATACGGCGGTCAACACTGCCGTCGACGCAATCGACCGCATCCGCGACACCGCCTTTTCGCTTGAGCGCGTGTTTTTTGTCGAGGTGATGGGTCGCGATACCGGCCACATTGCCGCGGCGGTTGGTCTGGCCTCCGGCGCCGAAGCGGTGATCGTACCCGAGGAACCCACGGATATCGATCTGTTGACCACCATCATCGACCGCGGCTTCGAGGCCGGCAAGCGGGCTGCGATTTTCGTTGTCGCTGAAGGTGATGATGCCGGGGGCGCCGCCCGGATCCGGGATCGCATCGACGCCGCGACCCAGCACCCGCTGGATGATCGGGTCGTGATCCTCGGCTACATTCAACGCGGTGGATCTCCGACTGCGCGCGATCGGATTCTGGCATCACGCCTTGGCGTTGCTGCCGTGGATGCGCTCCAGAGCGGCCAGACCGCGGTGGCCGTCGGCGAGCGTTGTAGCGAGGTTGCCCTGACCCCACTGGAAACAGCCGTTCAGGAGCAGCCACCGCTCGACTTGCAGATTTTGCGACTCGCCGAGATTCTGTCGGGCGTGAGGACAAGCAGATGAAGCGCGATGTGGTCGATCCATTCGGCGCATTTTTTCGCAATCTGCTGCAGGAGACCGGCTTCGCGATGGTCATGCTTGGGGGCGCGCTGCGCTCGATCCCGACGCGCCCGTTTCCGCTCCGTCCGTTCATCAAACAACTGGAACAGGCAGGTGTACGCAGTTTCTCGATCATTTTTCTGACCGGACTGTTCACCGGAATGGTTCTGGCCTATCAGGGCGCGATCACGCTCGAGCGATTTGGCGGCAAGTCCCTGATCGGTAACGCCATTACGGCCAGCCTGCTCAAGGAGCTCGGTCCGGTTCTGGCGGCATTGATGGTCGCCGGCCGCGTCGGTGCCGGCTACGCATCCGAACTCGGGACGATGGTCGTGACCGAACAGGTCGCCGCGTTGCGCGCGTTCGGCACCGACCCGCGCCAGTTTCTGGTGTTGCCCCGCCTGTTGGCGCTGCTGATCATGCTGCCACTGCTGACGGTCTACGCGAATGCCGTCGGCCTGTTCGGGGGCTATCTGGTCTGTGTCTACTCGCTCGACTTTTCGACGCTGTACTACCTGCGTTCGATCGAAGAAAGCATGACCAGCCAGGATGTCATTGGCGGCCTGGTCAAGAGCTTCGTCTTTGCTGGCATTATCGCGACGATCAGTTGCTCCGTGGGTCTCAATGCGCGTGGTGGCAGCGAGGCTGTGGGCCGCGTCACGACACGCGCCGTCGTCATCTCGAGCATCATGGTTCTGTTTGCCGATTTTCTGGTTACCCGCCTGCTGTACGTGTTCCAGTGACGGCTGTTGACATCGATCTTCGGAATGTCGAGATTGGCTTCGGCGGGCCGCCGGTGCTGCACGAATTCAATCTGTCCGTTCCCTCGTCACAGACGCTCGTCGTACTTGGCGAGAGTGGCTCAGGCAAAAGTACGATGCTTGGTGCCATCCTGGGGTTGATACGGCCCCAGCGGGGCGAGGTCGAGGTCTTTGGCGAACGCGTCGACGCGTTGTCGGAGCGGCAACTCCATCCGGTGCGCGCACGCATTGGCATGGTGTTTCAGTATGGCGCCCTGTTCGATAGCGAAACGGTGGCTGAAAACGTCGGCTTTCGGATCCGACAGCAGCCGCGCTTCGACGCCGCACGTTTTGAACGTGAGGTTCAGGAAAAGCTGGAGTTTGTCGGCCTTGCCGAATTCCGAGACCGGCTGCCCGGAGAATTGAGTGGCGGGCAGAAGAAACGGGTCGCCATCGCCCGCGCACTGGTGGGCGATCCCGCGCTGATGCTGTACGATGAACCGACGACGGGACTCGATCCGATTACGGCGCGCAAGGTGCTCGAAGTCATTCGGCGCATCCGCGAGGAGTTCGGCACGACTTCGATCGTGGTCACGCACGAACTGCACTATGCGTACTACATCGCCGACCGTGTCATTCTGATTCGCAACGGGCGGGTCGTGTTCGACGGTACGCCGGAGGCATTCCGGGCCGCCGATGACCCGTACATTGTGGAGTTTCGCTCGATGGAGGCGGAATGAACAGTCACAACGAAGCAGCCAGACTGATCCGCATCGGCGCGTTTTCACTCGTTGCGCTCGCACTCTTCTCCCTGGCGGCCCTGGTGGTCGGGCGCAAGGCCGGTTATTTTGCGAGTTATTATCGCCTTGTCGCGAGCTTTGAGTCGGTTCAGGGACTCGACGTTGGCCAGCCCGTCTGGCTCAATGGCGTCGATGTCGGTCTGGTCGAGCGGATCAATCTGATCCACGGCGACGCGCGCAAGATCGAGGTCATCCTGACGATCGAGGAAGACTACCAGGAATTCATTCGCGCCGACTCGGTCGCCATGCTGGGCACCCAGGGATTGCTTGGCGACAAGATCGTCAACATCACGATCGGGTCTCCGGACCAGCCTGCCCTGGAGGACGGAGACGAGATTCAGACCGCCGCCCCCCTGGAAATCGGCGACATGATGGAGAAGATCGGCGAAGTGATCAAATCACTTGAGTCGAGCTTCGACGAGATCGAGGGCATGCTGGCAGATGTATCCGAAGGTGAAGGCACACTCGGCCGTCTGGTGCGCGATTCGTCGCTGCACGACGAGGGTGTCAGCGTACTGGCGCGGGTCGATGATCTGCTCGCGGACCTTCAACGCGGCCGGGGCACGATCGGCCGGCTGCTCAGTGACAGCACGCTTCATGACGACCTGACCGAAATCACCGGCCGCCTCAAACGCGGCGAGGGCACCGTTGGGAAACTGCTTGTCGATGAGTCCCTGTATACCAGCGCGACGACGGCAGTCGCGGTGCTCGAAGGAATCCTGAAGGACACCGAGGCCGGGCAGGGGACTGTCGGCAAACTGCTGCGTTCGGACGAGCTGCACGCGCGTATCGTTGAGCTGGTTGAAGATCTCAAGGCGAATCCCGAACGCTACGTCCATGTAGATGTCAGCGTATTCGGGGGCCGGCGCAAACGCTGAACGCTGCACCGTGATGGCATCCATTTCGTTGTACAACCCGGATCGTCAAGCTGTGCGAATGACCCAGCCTGGCGAGATCGCACCGGGCCTCCACTTTCTTGGCTCTCCGGCAATCCTCGTCTACCTGATCGAGGGGCGGCAGCGTGCGCTGGTCGACGCCGGGATGTCGCTGATGGGGCCGATGCTGCGGAGAGCGCTGGATCCATTCGGCGGCTTTGGCGCACTCGACTGGCATTTATTGACCCATTCTCACTATGACCACATCGGCTGCACACCGCTGATCTGCCGAGAACGTCCAGGAATCCGCGTGGGCGCTCATCCACGGGTTGGCGAAATCGTCAACCGCCCCGGCGCCATAGAGCTGATCCGCAAGCTCAACGCCTCCGTCGCGGGCGGTCGCCTGCCGGAGGACCCGGACATCGTCGAGTTCGACGGGTTCGAGGTCACCGATCCGCTCGATGATGGCGCAACCATCGACCTTGACGGCGTCACGGTTGAGGCAGTTTGGGCGCCGGGGCATACTCGGGATTCGATCGCGTTCTATCTGCCCGATCAACGCGCGATCATACCAGGCGAGGCGGGTGGCGTACCCGATTTTCAGGGGCGCATCATGCCGGAGTTTTTGCAGGATATCGACGCATATGTGGCCAGCCTCGAAAAGATGGCCGCGCTGGAAGTCGAATGGGTCTGCCTGCCGCACAATTACGTTCTCGGTGGTGACGCCGCGCGGCATTACTTCGCCGATTCGATTGAGGCAACGCACCATTTCCGGGGGCTGATCGAGCAGGCCCTTGATCGGGCGAATGGTGATGTCGACAAAGCCATCGCGGAACTCGCTGAAGCCCTGTATCAACCCGGCGGGCAACCGCGGGATGCCTTCATGATCAATCTTGCCGCGATGACCCGGGTCGTTGCGCGATCAGCGACGTAACACCAGGCCGGTCTCATCGAGCCGATCCGCCGCGACCGTCGGCGGGCATGCCAGCCTGATCAGTTCCGCCCGCGCCCGCTCGATCAGCGAATCTCGCGTCCAGCGGTCGGGGTGTTGCAGCCAGGCGGCGAGACGGATCTGCAACAGATTCATCATCATGGCGAGCAGATCCTGCGGTTCGCAGGGCACCAGCTCGCCGTTCTCGATACCGGTCTCGATCAGTGAGAGGCTTGCTTCGAGACCGCGTGCCCACTGCCGATCCTGCTCCGCGGCGCGTCGCTCGGAGGGGTCGGGGCTGAGCGGACCTTCGCGCAGCAGCAACCGCGCATAGTCGGGGTGTTCGAATGCATAACCGATATACGCCGTCAGCGCGGCGAGTAACCGGTCAAGCGCCGATTCCGAGCGAACCGAGGCCAGCGCTTCCACGACAGCGGCGAGCAAACCCGCGCCGCGCGCGATACCTACAGCCTGATACAGTTCGAGCTTCGAGCGATAGAAGTCATAGACGGTCTTGACCGATACGCCGGCGCGCCGCGCAATCTCACGCATGCCCGTTGCGTCGAATCCGTGCGCAGCAAATTCTGCCTCTGCCGCGCCAAGGATGACCTCAACGTACATCCGCTGCCGCGCTTCATCGATCTTTGCCTCACGTGCCGCCATTTGATCCAGCGTAACACGCCGGTGGAAAACGAGCGTTTTTCATGCTAGCATTGCTGTTTCCCACTACCTTCGCCAGGAGAAGCACGATGGTCACATTGCCCCGTTTTCACAATCCGATTCCGAAGAGCGTCACCGCGCGACAGAACACTGCCAGCGCGGCCGCCGAATATCGCGGCCTGTTCCGGCCGGGCGCAGAATCGAAGCGGCGCGAAAAATACATGACGATGGTCAACCACTACTACGACCTCGTCACCGACATCTACGAGTATGGCTGGGGCGAGTCCTTTCATTTCGCACCGCGCAACAAGGGCGAATCGTTCGACGCATCGATCCGGCGCCACGAACGATTCCTGGCCGAGCAACTCGATCTGCAACCCGGGCAGGAGGTTCTGGATGTGGGCTGCGGCGTTGGCGGACCGATGCGCGAGATCGCCCGCGTCAGCGGTGCGAACATTACTGGCGTCAATAATAACGCCTACCAGCTCGAGAAACTCGCCGCCTACAACGAGCGAGACGGGCTGCAGAAACGTTGCCGCGGCGTCCAGGCCGATTTTCTGGCGATGCCGTTCGACGACGACACGTTCGATGCCGCCTACACGATTGAGGCTACATGCCATGCACCCGACCGCACTGCCGTGTTTTCGGAGATCTTCCGTGTACTCAGACCGGGCGCACGCTTTGCCGGGTTCGAGTGGTGCATGACGGATGCCTGGGACCCGGAAGACCCCCATCATGAGAAGGTACGCGCCGGGATCGAGGAAGGCGACGCATTGCCGCCCCTGCCGCACTATCGTGTGATCGTCGATGCGCTCGAGGATGCCGGGTTCGAGGTTGAAACGCACCGGGATCTGGCGGAAACATCCGATCCAGCGACCCCCTGGTATCTGCCGCTCACCGGCAAGGAACTGTCGCTGTCGAGTTTTCCGCGCACCCCTGTCGGGCAATTGTTCACGCACACGCTTTTACGGGTCGGTGAGTTGCTGCGCGTCGCGCCAGAGGGTTCCGGCGAAATTACCCGTTTCCTGATTCGTGGTGCCCGCAACCTCGCCGAAGGCGGCCGGCTCGGCATCTTTACGCCAATGTACTTCTTTGTCGCGCGCAAACCGCCAGCGGCTGCCGGCTGAGCGTCAGTCGCTGCTGCGCCACGTCGCGCGGAAACTGTGCTCGATACTCCGTCCGTCGCTGTCGCTGACGCGGATGATCAGTTCGGCGGGGCCCGTCGTCGTCGCAGACCACGAACCCTCGACGGCAAGCTCATAGGTCGAACCATCGTCCTGCTGCGTCGCGGACACATCTGAAATGGTGCCGGTCGTCGGCAGGGCCGACCAGGTCAACCCGTTGCGCTCGTCGGCAACAATGAAGCGGAAGCGCGTGCCCGTCGTCGTGACTGGCTCCGCATCGGACAGCACGGCTTCAAGCACAACGGGCGGCAACGGCCCCGCCGCCGGCTGCAGGTCGATACGCGATTGAGACTGACGTAGCACCACGGTCTGGGCGACGAAACGTTCGCTTCGGGTCGGCAAGGCGCGGACGTGGTACGTCACACCTGCGGGCGACCACGGCAGCCCCTCGGCCCGATAGAAGCCGTCACCCCGTGGCCGCAGCAACTGCCCCGCCTCCTCGACGACCACAAGCGTATCCGTCACCGGTCTCCCGC
>RFIY01000048.1 GCA_003695505.1 Candidatus Dadabacteria bacterium
ATGTGCACCTGCAGGATGGGTACCGCGGCTCGATGGGTGTATGACTCGTTGTAGAGATCATCGTAAAAAAAACGACGGCCGGCGGCCAGCTTGCGTGCCTCGTGCGCGAGGCTTCCCGGGGGGGCGTTGTCGTCGATGTTGGTGACGTAGATCGTCAGGTAGCGACTGCCTTCGTAGGCCAGCTCGATGATCCGACTCTGCAACGGGAAGTCGGCGGTCGATGGCATCATCAGCTCCCAGTAGCCCGATCCGGCGTTGACGCCGTTTGCATCGGCGCACGGAGCACTGCCGTCGGCCGTGCAAATCTGCATCGCGGAATAATGGCCGTGTCCGGTGATATGCAGGACAACATTGCCATAGCTGGCCAGTGTTGTCGCCAGTTGTTTGCCGCTGACGGGACTGTTGCTGTTGAAGTCCGAAGAGCGGTGGTGGCTCGCGATGATCACCAGTTCGCCGGCGGCCGCAGCCGCATCGAGTTCATCTTTCAGCCACGTCAGTTGATCGGTCGTCATAAACCCCAGCGAGTATTCGGTGAGGTCATCGAGTCCCATTTCGTTGCGGTAGATCGTGTTCAGTGCGATGACGCGGATGGGTGCACCCTCGATCGGATAAAAACTGAAATCGCCGATGCCGTTGGCGGCATCTTCCGCTGTCATGCCGTGTCCTTCCGGCTCACCGGGCGCCTGTTGCAGTGCCGTCAGCACTTCAGGCAGCGTCAGGATGCGGCGCTTCGGGTCGGCCGGTGTCCGGCCAGAGGTCACGACGGCGGCATCGGGAGTGTCGCCGCGGCGGAACCCCGGCGACAGACCATCGGTCGGGTCAATGCAGACACCGAGGCCCTCGCACAGGGCGTCCGTGAAGACGGTGTCGCTGATTGCGGCCTGTGCGATCGTGTCGTTGACGATGCCCGAACCGATATAGAGCGTCTCGTGATTGCCGACCACGGCGAACCAGGGGGCGTTCAATCCCTCGGCCGTGAAGGGGTCGTTGAAGTCGTTGCCAGGGCCGGGGATCGGATCGTCGTTGACACCACTGTCCGGATCGACGACACCGCCACTCATCAGGGTGATGAACCAGTCGAGTTCATTCTGCTGCCCGCCATCGGTCAGGTCTCCGGTGACGATGCCGAAGTCAAAACCTCGTGAGCTGGCCGCGGCAATGCGGTTGGCGGTGCGAACGTGCGCGTCGAATGTCTGCGTCGTCAGATGGCCGTTGGGTCGATACGAACTGCCAACGACAAGATTCCAGACGCCGGCGTAACGAATCGGCGACTCTTCGTCGATGATCTGCTCGTCTGCGGCCTGCCAGAAGTAGAGCAGACTTTTGGTATCTGCCGAGGTATTCGTCGTTGCCCAGGCCGCGTAGCCCGGCGCCAGGTCGGTGTATTCCTGCCACGGTTCGCCATCGCCAAACTCTATGCCAAGACCAAGCTCGTCGTAGCGCGTGATGTCGGTAATCAGTGATGGATCATCGGCAATGGCCTTGAGTACATCCGCCGTCGGTGTCTTTGGTTTCCAGACGCCCTGCAGGGTTGTCCAGGGGGTGTCCGCGACGTCATAGACGACGGGGATCGTTTCAGGAACCCCGTCAGCCTCATTCACATCTTCTGCATTGCAGGCAGTCAACAGGTTCAGGAGCAGCGTGGCGAGCAGTATTCGGATCATAGACTCACGGACCAAAAGAACAGTGTTATTCGGAAAGCAGTGCGCCTGTTGATTGTAGCGCCCGATCGGTGCTGCGTTCAAGTGCTGTGCTGCTTCACCGTGTCCGCTACCATGGGAGTTTGAAGCCGGCCTTAGACATCGGAAGCGGGTGCGCGTGCCGAAGATCGGGTCAAAACAGAACAGCGGATCGGCAGTCGCCCCCGGGGGCCGGGTGCCGTGAGCTCGCGGCGACGTATTGCTGGGCTGGTGCTACGGTATCGCTGGCCGCTGTTCATTGCGTGCCTGGCGCTCGGCATCGTTTTCGGTCTGCTGGCCGCGCGCCTCAAGCTGACCAGCAACCTCGCGGCGCTGCTGCCTGAAGACTATGTTTCGGTGCAGACCGCGAAGCTGGCCAAGGAACGTGTTGGCGGGTTCGAGACGTTGCAGATCCTCGTCGAGGGAGCCTCGTTCCCGGCCATGGTCAGCTATGCAGCGGCCATCGCCGAAGTGCTCGAAGGCGATGAACTGGTTCAGGCCGTGGACTGGAAAAAGCCCGTCGAGTTTTTCGAGCGCAATGCCTTGTTGTATGCCCCGGTCGAAGACCTCGAACTGATCCTGCGGCGTGTCTACGACCGCATCGACCAGGTGCGCGCCGAACGTTCGCCTCTGGCCGAATACCGGCGGCGCGCGACCGGCGCGACGGCTGCTTCCCAGACAGCTCCACTTTCGCTCGAAGAACTCGAGAACCGCTACCGGGTCACCGACCAGAAGCGTTACTACACCAATGCTGACCGGTCGATTCTGGTCCTGAACATCTATCCGGCCGGATCGAATACCAATGTCGGCTTCGCGCGCAAGTTTTTCCACCATGTGCGGGCCGTGGTCGAGGGCATCGATACGTCGCGCTGGTCACCGGATCTGTTCGTGGAATACGGTGGAAACTTCAAGAACAAGATCGACGAGTACGAGGTGATTATCAGCGATGTAACCTCGTCGGCGGGGATTTCGATCTCGCTGGTCTTTCTGGTCATCGTGCTCTATTTTCGGCAGATCTTTGCGGTATTCGTCGTCGGTTTGCCGCTCGTTGTCGGTATCGCGTGGACGTTCGGGCTGACATGGCTGGTGATCGGGCGCCTCAATACGCTGACGGTGTTCCTGTTTATCGTGCTGTTCGGACTCGGTATCGATTACGGCATTCACCTGTTGGCACGCTACTTCGAGGGGCGTCGCTCTGGTGCGCCGCCCGAGCAGGCACTGGCCGAGACGATCGACCACGTCTGGACGCCGTTTCTGACGGCGGCGGCGACGACAGGTGCGGCCTTTCTGTCGCTGACGCTCTCGGATTTCAAGGGGTTTTACGAGTTTGGCTTTATCGCGGGCTCCGGCGTCCTGCTCACCATGGCCTCGACGATTCTCCTTTCACCAACCACGATCCTGCTGGCCGAGCGGTGGCGGTTATTCTTTGGGCAGGGCTGGAAGCGGCAGCGGGAGACACCGCGACCTGTCAGATTGCCTCGCCGACTGTCGCGCCTGCTGGTGTTGGCAATCGTCGTCAGCGCGTTATGGGGCGGCTGGCAGGGGGCGCACATGGAATTTCAGTACGACTTCACCGATCTGCGCGCGCAGTTGCCGGCATCGCGCGCCGTCAAGAAAAAACTGAAGACGATCTTCAAAGAATCAAACTCGCCAGCCATTGTTTTGACCGACTCTCTCGACGACCTGGCGGAGATCGATGCCTGGGTACGGCAGCGGATCCGTACGGATCCGACACCGACGATCCACAAGTTCAAATCGATCTATACGTTTCTGCCGAAAGAGCAGGAGCGTAAGCTGCGTCTGATTCGCAGGTTGCGTGAACTGCTGACCGATGAGCGTGTCGCGCAGTTGAGCGGCGAGGAGGCGCGTCTGGTTCGTCGCCTGGTGGAGCTGGCCAATGTCCAGCCGATTGGGATCGACGACCTGCCCGAAGCTATCCGCCGTCTGTTTCGGGCCAGGGACGGCCGCCTGGATCGTTTCGGACTGATCTATCCGGCTGTTGCGCTCAAGGATGGCCGCAATGCCCTGATGTTCAATGAGGACGTCGCGACGTTTACCACGGCGTCGGGGAAGACATTCCACGCAGTCAATTCGTCGATCATTTTTGCCGATATGCTGCGGATGATGATGCGCGAGGGCGAGCAGGCGATGGCACTGACATTCCTGACAGTGCTGCTTCTCGTCGTGCTGGATCTGCGTAGCTGGCGGGCCGCCGCGATGGTGATGACGCCGCTGGTGGTGGGCTTCTGCTGGCTGTTTCTCGACATGTCGATCGAGGGATTGCAGATCAATTTTTTCAACATGGTTGTCTTGCCGAGTATTCTTGGCATCGGGATCGACAACGGCGTGCACCTGTACCATCGCTATCGTGAGCTGGGTCCGGGGCACGCCGGTCTGGCCCTGCGGCTGACCGGTGGCGCGATTTCGACGTCCTCGGGAACCAGCATCGTTGGCTTTGCGGGCCTGATGTTTGCCCATCACGGTGGACTGAAGGCAATCGGTGATCTGGCCGTGCGCGGCATCGCGCTGACGCTGCTGGCCGCGCTGGTGGCCTTGCCGGCGTTGATGGTTGTCCTCGAAGGGTGGCGGGCCAAGCGAGATGCCTGGGGCGAACACCTGTGAACGCGCGGTCGTTTCGCCGTCAGAGCGCGGCCCGGGCGGCCCGGAACGCGTCGCGGTATTGCGTTGCCGACGTGTTGAAGTTGCCCGCAGCCTGGCTGGCGACCGCCTGCGCATAGCGCGTCTCGGCGAGTTGTACGTTCGGGTCGTTCGCACCGCGCCAGACCGCGACGTCGTCGATATACTGCCGCGTGGCAAGTTTCAGCGATTCACAGAGCTGGTTGCGCATGTCGATATTCGGAAACCCGTTGACGCGACCGAGGCGATAGATCGCCCCACGGATGCGTGACGTCTGATTGCCGGCACTGTCGTCGTAGACGTTTTCGAGCACGACATCGGGCATCCAGGCAATGCCACGGCGGAGCTCGGTGATCGCGCGGTCGACATCGCGGTCGTTGCTCTGCTGATTCAATACCAGTGTCTGATCAAGCACGTCCAGCATCAGACATTCGGCGACCTGATAGACATGACCTGGACCGGCAGGGCAATTGTTGACGATCGTTGACGATGAAAACTGAAAATCGAGCCAGTTACGCAGGGTGTTTGCGCCATTGTAGCTTGTTGCACTGGCCTGGACGTAGTTTCCTGCAGCCCACTGGTTGCGGGCGGTCGCCAGCGTGCTGTATGCATCGGAGACGGCCTGGGTGTTCGACGCGACAATCGTCCCGGTTCGGTCGATGTACTGCTCAAAGATCAACAATGAGACCCAGACCGTGTTGCGCAGCAGCCCGGTTGCATTCGCGCCCGCCGCAGCAGCGTTGTCGAGCGCATTGGCAGCAATCTCGAGGTATCCCGTCGCATAGTGCGGGTTTCCGTTGAGATACTGAATGAATGCGTTCTCAACCGCATTCGCGGCGTTTTGCAGGTCGGCCTGGGCGCCCCCGGGGGCACCGGCGATGGCGTTGTTGATCTGTGTGAACACAAAGAGCAGCGCTGGTACGGGATCGTTTCCCAGAAGCTGCTCTGTGTCGTTGACATCCAGAAAGCCGGCATGTTTCGGCCCCGCACTCCAGGCCGGCCAGTCGAAACCGAGCAGGTCGTCGATATCAAACCGCACCAGCGTCTGTGGATTCCATGTCGCGACAATCAGTTCCGCGCGGCCATCGCCGTCGAGATCCGTGACCAGCGGTGCCGGATACATCCCACCCGCGGACGGATCGGACCAGTTGTGGCGCACGACGGCTGGATTGGCAGCCAGATCGAACACGTAGAGGTTGCTCAGGTCGCCGGCGATCACTTCGGGTAATCCATCGGCGGACAGGTCAACCAGCGCTGGCGTCAGCCAGCTGCGTGAGCCCAGGCTCGTTGAGATGCGGACGGCGCCGCTGTCTCCTGCGAGCTGTACGATGGTGCCGGAGAGGCTCTGAAGATAGATTTCGGGAACGCCGTCGCCGTCGGCGTCGCTGGCGACCGGAGTCGCAAAACGCCAGTCTCCTGCCGGCAGCGTCGCCCACCACTTTACGGCGCCACTCGTACTCAACGCGACAGCGGCTGAGACGGCACTTCCGATTCCGGCGACGACGACCTCGGGCTGACCATCGGCGTCAACGTCACCGATCAAGGCCCCCTGACCATAGAACTGCAACGCGTTTCCCGGAAACGGGTTTCCCGGCAGCGAGGCGAAGGAGTCAATCGACCAGAGCGCCTGGCCGTTTGCGCCGTTGAGCGCATGAACGCCACCATCCGCCGTGCCGCCATCACCCCAGCCGGTGATGACGACGTCGTCGACGCCGTCACCGTTGAGATCGCCGATGGCGGGGTGGCCGAAAACAAGTTCGTAGCCGAACGCGGCCGTGTACAGATCCTGGCTCCACAGCAGGGATCCCATCGGCCCGGCGAAGGCCGAGACCTGACCACCGTAGGTGACGACAATCATGTCGGCGATGTTGTCGCCGTTCAGGTCGGCCGCGGCCGGACCGCCGTTGGCCATGCCGGGGAGCCAGAGCGGCGGCGTCGAATAGAGGACAGAGCCGTTGTTGTCGAATACATGGCAGCGCTTCATTGCCGCGGATGGATTGGCGACGTCAACCGTACCGGCCTCACACGCCGCAAATTCGGCCAGGCCATCGCCGTCGAAGTCAGCCGCAGTCGGAATGCCGACGAACTCCTCGCCCGTTTGCGTCTGCCAGAGGAACTGCCCGTTCTGATCGACCAGCGCCAATGTGCCGGCGCCGAGCGTTGCTGCATCCGGAAAATAGGCACCGCCACGGGTGACGATGGCCAGCTCGAGTCGTTTGTCTCCATCGACATCTCCGGCAGCGTAGCCGTCCACGAAGCCGCCCGGCAGGGTCGTCCACGACGGGACGAGGGTCGCCGCCTGAACCAGCGTCGGCAGCAGCAATGCCGCTGCGGCCACGAGCAGCCTGTCAGTGGATCGGGCCATGAAGGTCGGCTCCGTCAAGCAGTCCCTGCGGCGGTGCGGGCCGTCCGTTGGGGCCGGTGCGGGCGACGGGCTCGCTCGCATCGACACAGCGCGCGCCACCTGCGCTGGAAACGACGCATTGCTGCCCGGGCAGGCAATCGCTCTGTGAAACACAACGATGCTGTGCCGGATCAAGTGTCGGTGCGGCCTGGGTTGTCGGCGGCGACTCATCGGAATGACTCACGGGTGAGGTGGATGTGCTGCATCCAGTGGCCGCGAGCGCACAGACCAGTGCAAGCACGGATCCGAGAGAACCAGAATCGGGACACACAGCGGCCATATTCTTCATACTACCGCTATAGCGGGGCATGTCAAGGTGTCATGCGGATCCAGACCGGAGAAAAACCAGCCTCGCCGGCCCAGGCCGGCAGCAGGTCTCCCTGCCCCCAGCACCACAACGTGCCTGCGTCGCGGATGCCGCAGCTCGCCGTGCTGCCCGCGGCAATGTCGCGCCACGCGGATTCGGATCCAGTCTGCGTGGGGGTCGTTACCGACGCGAGAGGAAGCCCGCCCGAAGGCGGCAGCGGTCGAAACCCGAGTGCGCCCGACAGCGGGTCGCCGCTGCAGAACAGAGCGCCTGCGCTGTCGATCAGGCAGGTGTGGAGGCCTCCTGCCGCGAGCGTGACGGCGTTGCCGCCAAAGCCGTAGCGCGCCGGCATCGTGACGCTGCCGGGGGTGGTGCCGCGTTGGCCGGACGCCCCATTGCCCCAGCAGTAGACCGACCCGTCGGAAAGCCGCGCGCAGCTATGACGTCCCCCGGCGGCGACGGCCGTCGCTGTCGTCGGCAACGCGACGGGACGCGGTGTCAGCGCATTGCCCGTGCCGGAAACCTGTCCGTCGCTGTTCCCACCCCAGCACAGCACGCTGCCGTCGGTGGCGAGACCGCAGGTGTGTGCGCCGCCACACGCAATCTGCTGCCAGGTCGTTCCGGTCGCAACGGAAACAGGCGTCGCGTGGTTGGCGGTATCGCCGCTACCGAGTCGGCCGTCGGGATTGTAGCCCCAGCACCAGGCGGTGTCCGTCGAATCGATGCCGCACGAGTGCCAGCGATTCGCGCAGACACTTCGCCACGATCCCGGGAGCTGCGTCGGAGCGATTTCCACGCCCGTCGCGCCGGTGCCGACCTCGCCAAAGACATTCAGTCCCCAGCACCACAGGCTGCCGGTCGCCTTGATCGCGCAGGTATGGTGGTGGCCGGCCGCCGCCGTCGTCCAGACGCTGGCGACGGTAACGGCCCGGGGTACGGATGTCGCAGGCAGCGCTGCAGACGATACGCCGAGCTGACCGCTTTCGTTGGCGCCCCAGCACCACATGCTACGATCGGCACGCAGCGCACACGCATGCGTTTCGCCGACCGATATCGAGGTCCATGTCGTGACCGCACTGGTCTCAACCGTCCAGGAGACTGTCGTATCGCTGGTCGAGGGATCGGCGAGGCCGGCAGCATCCACCGCGGTCACCGTGACGGTCGAACTCGCCGCAGGTGCGACGGTCCACCACGATTGGGCCGGGCAGGTCGTCGTTCCCGTGGCGCTGCTGCAGGTGAAGTGTGTCACATCTTGATCCGGACTGGTGACTTCGATGACCGCTGTCGTCAACGGTGTCTGCGGCGATGGGCGGTAGACAAGCCAGGTTTCGGGGGGAAGGTCGATCGTCCAGGAGCAGCTCGATGGTGTGCCGTCCGTCAGCCCGACGTCGTCGACGGCCACGGCCGAAAACTGATGCGTGCCCGCGCCGAGGCCGGTCAGTTGTACACTCGCGCCGCAGTCGAACCAGCCGCCGCCATCGAGCAGGCAACGCCAGCCGACGATCGTGCCATTGTCGCTCCCCGACAGCGCGAACGAAGCCGAGGCGCTGGACGAAAGCCCCGACGGGCAGCCGCTCAGTGACGTGTCGGGCGATGCGTCGACGCGAAACGTCGTGGTCAGCGCTGTACAGTTGCCAGCCGGGTCACAGAACTCGACCCGCAACAGGTGGTCGCCAACGCCGAGATCGCCAAGGTCGATGTGCGGGCCGCAAGACAACGGTTCGTCGTCGAGTTCGCAG
>RFIY01000336.1 GCA_003695505.1 Candidatus Dadabacteria bacterium
CTGACGCCCGAACAGCATGAGCTTGGCCTTGAACTGGCCGAAACGCTGCTGATGGACATGGCGCCCGCAAAGCGCCGCAAGCTGACGCTGTTTTTTGTCGTCATCAATATGCTGGCGCTGCTCCGCTTCGGGCGCACTACCACCAGCCTGCCGACTGAACAGCGCGCACGCTTGTGCCGCTTCCTGTTCGACAATCCCGTTGGCCTGCTGCGCAAGGGCTTCTGGGGAGTCAACACGCTCGCTCGTCTGAGCGTCTACGGACAGCCCGAGCTGGCGCCGCATTTCGGCTACCTGATCCGCGAGAATCCGGATGACTGAGCATCACCTCGACTACGACGTCGTCATCATCGGCTCGGGCGCTGGCGGCGGCACGGTTGCCCGCGAGCTCGCCGACCTGGCCGAGCAGGGGCTGCGCGTTGCGCTGCTCGACGCGGGCGGTCGCTTCCGCAAGCGCGACAATACGCGCCGTGAATTCGAAATGGCGCGCAAGTACTACGTCGACAATGGCGGCTTCCAGACTGCCAGCCAGGACATGACGCTGGCGTTTTGCGAAGCCGTCGGCGGCAGCACCAACGTCTACACCGGCGTCACCTTTCGTCCACCGGAACGGGTGTTGCAGAAATGGAATGTCCCAACGCTCGACCTGGATGATCTCGAGCCTCGCCTGGAAAAGTTCGAGCAGGAAAACAACGTCCACCTGCAACCGCCCGAGAATATCAACCGCAACAATCAGCTCTTCCGCGAAGGCTGCGAGCGGCTCGGCTGGGAGATTGGACAGTTCCCATTGAATATCCGCGACTGCGCCGGACTGAACACCTGCAATATCGGCTGTGCCCGCTTCGCCAAGCAGGGGACCGCCCAGGTACAGATCCCGTATGCCGAACAACGTGGCGTCGAAGTCATTCCGTTCTGCCGCGTCGACCGGATTTCCCCGGGCCGGGTCGAAGCAAAGATCCGCGAACCGGAACACGGGCTGCCACCGGCGCACTACCCCGCCGGAGACTATATCATTACCGCACGCAAAATCGTTGTCGCCGCCGGCACGCTCGGCACGACACCACTGCTGATGCGTTCCTTCGGCAAGAAGGCCTGGCCAGAGCTGGGTCGCTGGTTTACCTGTCATCCGGCACTCACACTGGTCGCCGAACACGACGAGCAGGTCCTTGGCTCGCAAGGCCACCCGAAAAGCTATTACTGCGATACGTTCGTGGAATCGGATCACTTCCTGCTGGAAACGTGCTTCTATTTTCCTTTCGTCACATCCAAGAATCTGGTCGGCTTCGGCCCGGAGGTTGACGAACTGATGGGACGCATGGATCACCAGCAGCAGATCCTGGTCCTGGTGCTTGACAAGGCAAAACGCGAGAATCGCGTCACGATCGATCGTGCCGGGAATCCGGTCGTGCATTACGACATCGACGCTTCGATCCGCGACGCAATGATCGCGTCGATCCGCGCGGCCGGGCGGCTGTTCTTCGCATCTGGCGCCACGCGCGCCCACCTGCCGGCAACCGGACGGTTTTTCACCTGGGCCAACGAAGTGGACCAGCTCGACGATCTCGTTCGCCCGGAACGGTTCCGCACCGGGCAGGTCGCGATCTCTGCGGCTCACCTGATGGGTGGATGCCGGATGGGTACCGACCCCGCCAGCTCGGTCACCGACCCGTGGGGGCGGCTGCATGGTCTCGACGGCATCTATGTAGCTGATGCCAGCCTGTTCCCCGACTCGGCGGAAGTCAATCCATACCTGACGATCATGGCGCTGGCCAGCCGCGTCGCCGATGCCATCCGAGAGGATCTCGGCGCAGCCTGATTCCTACTTCGAGCACACGCACCGCTTGCCGATTCTGCCGATTTATGATTAAATCTATCGGATCGGCACTTTTTGGCAGCCAATCGCCGATTCGCGCGCCGATCTTGCCCATACAAACCGTCAACTTCGTGAGGCCGACGCCATGGCAAACACTGAACTGCTGCGACGTGTTACCGAAGCGCAACTGAAATCCGACCGCCCCGACATCGAACCGGGCGACACCGTGCGTGTGCACTACCGCATCGAAGAGGGCGGCAAGACGCGCGTTCAGGTGTTTGAAGGCGTCGTCATCGCGATTCGTGGCGGCGGCATCGACCGTACATTCACGGTCCGCAAGGACTCGTTCGGCATCGGTGTCGAGCGGATTTTCCCTTACCACAGCCCGCACATCGAGCAGATCGAAATCAGCCAGCGGGCGAAGGTTCGCCGGGCCAAGCTATACTATCTGCGCGAACTGCGCGGGCGGGCTGCACGCCTCAAGCCACGCGACCGCTTTCACAGCACGAAGAAAACCGCAAAGGGGTAACCATCGATGCAGTATGTGGAGCTTTTGATCCAGGGGGTCAGACGCTTCACGCAATCGCATCGATTGACGCTTGCCGGTAAACGCGTGTGGCTTGCCGGTGGACTCGACCGTGGACGCACGACGGTCGCGACGCTGTTACGCGCGGCATTCGATCCCGACTACTTCGAGGCGGTGCGCGAGAGCCTGATCCCGTGGCAGCCGACCCAGGACGCCTCACGCTTCGCGCTGATCTTCCAGCACGACAACCAGACGTGGCGCATTGCCTGCGATGCCCGCAGCGGCGGAACCGTTCTGGCGGAGCGCCAGGGGGATCAATTCGTCCCCGTTGCGCAGGGTGGCTTCGATGTCCTCGATGCCTGCACGGATCGCTTCGACTTTCCGGCGCCGGGCGACTGGGCGCAGTTGTACTTCTGGACGGATGCGGCCGCGCCGCTGATCGCCGCGGAAGACGATCTCGGACTGAATACCGATATCGATCCGGAACAGCTCCAGGAGCGCCTGATGGAGCTCCAGACCGAACGTCAGTTGCTTGATGGCATGGGCAACGCCCAGTTTCAACTCGACGACCTCGAAAACGAGCTCTGGTCCCTCGAGGAAGAAGAAAAGCGCATCGAAGCCATCTTCGCCGAACTCCAAAATGTTGAAGCAGAAATCGAAAAGACAGCCGCGCTCGAGAACCTCGATGACAATCTGATTCGCCGCGCAAAGGAGCAGTCGCGGATCGAACGGCAGGAGGAGGAGCAGCGCATCACGCTGGAGCAGGCCGTGGACGCGGCAAAAGAGGCGCTGGCCGCCGCCGAAGCACGTCCCATGTGGCACCACGACAAACTCTTTCTCGGGATCGCCGGCGGCACCCTCGCCGGATTCGTCGTCCCGGTCGTGCTCAAGATCTATCCGCTCAGTCTGGTCGGCTTTGCCGGCGCGCTCGGCGGCATTCCCTGGATTCTGCTGCAGTACCGCAAACACGAACAACATGTCGAACAGCTCAGACAAGGACTCAGCGATGCCGAGTCCGCACTCGAAACGTTCAGCTCAACGTGTGAACGTGAGCGTCGTGAGCTCGATGAGCTGGTTGGCAGTCTTGGCATTCTAGACGCCAAAGAGATCCCGAAGCGCGTCGAGGCCCGCAGCGGACTGCTGCGCAAGCGCGACGAGCTCAGGCAGCGCATTGCCGATGAAGGACTGTCCGAGAAGCGCGAAACCATCCGGCAGCAGGCCGAGACGTTGCGCAGTCGGGTCGAACGACTGAACGCGCAACTGCAGGACGCCGGCACCGGCCAGCGCGACGTCACGCAGATCGATGCGGAAATCGCGCAGATTGAGCGGGCACTGGCGGGTAAGCCCTCCGGTGGCGCCTCCGCCGCCGTGGCCGCGACAGGGGCGTCACCAGCGCAGACTCCGGAAGCCCGGATCGCCGCGATGCTGACGTCTGCGGCGAACATCGCAAGGCGCGAGTCCACCGATCTTGCCGGCGTCGTCAATCCGATCCTGACGAAAGTCGTCAACGCCGTCTTCGAGAATCGCTTTCGATCCGTCGAACTGGCTCCCGACGGCACAGCAACCTGGATTCCGGCCTCAGGCGTCGAGCCGCTTCCGGAGCGCGCAATCGACCGCAGCCTCGCGCTCGTCACGGCGGCAGCCGCACAGATCGTTCTTGCGAAGGCGTGCGCGCAGGTACGGAGCTTTCCGCTCGTCTGGGACGAACCGTTTTCGGATCTCGACGACGCACTCCTGTCTCGACTCGGCCAGGTCAGCCATCGGGCGCTTGGCGACCTGCAACTGATCGCGCTCTCGGGCCGCAAGGCGTTGGGCAGCGCGCTGGGTCCGGCGCAACAATTGCCATGAATATCGACCCGCGGTGGGCTGGTACCGATGAGGTCGGGCGCGGCTGCCTGGCCGGCCCTGTCGTTGCCGCCGCCGTCGTCTTTCGACGCGAACCGAACGATATCGCGCAGTACCGCGATTCCAAGAAATTGTCGGCGGCGCGGCGCCAACAAATCGCCGCATCGATCGTGCGCAACGAGCAGATCGAATGGGCCATCGCCTGGCGCGACCCCGAAGCCATCGACGCAACGAACATCCTGCGCGCGAGCCTCGCGGCAATGGCGGACGCCGTCGCACGGCTTTCACCGCCACCGGACGGCGTCTATGTCGACGGGCATCAGATGATCCCAACGTCGCTGCCGCAACAGACTGTGATTGGCGGCGACGACCGCGTACCGCAAATTGCGGCAGCCAGCATTCTCGCGAAGGTATTCCGCGACCGCTGGATGGCCGCGCTCGCCAGCACCTGCCCGGGCTACGGCTGGGAGCGCAACGCGGGCTACGGAACGCCGGAGCACATGGAGGCGCTGGCGAGACTTGGTCCGACCCCGCACCATCGCAAGAGTTTTGCCCCCGTACGCCAGATGAGGTTGTTCTGATGCCTTCTGATCGACAGAAATCCGGCTCGGTCGCCGAACAGCGCGCAGCAGACTTCCTGAAGAACCTTGGTTTCCAGATCGTCCGGCGCAATTACCGGTCGCGTTTCGGCGAAATCGACCTGATTGCCGTCCGGCGCGACCTGATGTGTTTCGTCGAAGTCAAGGCACGCAGCGATGGCCGTTTCGGCAGTGGCGCGGAAGCGGTGACCCGCGACAAACAGCGAAAGTTGATCCGAACCGCGCAGATGTACATCACACTGGAACGCAAACATCGCTTTCGCACCCGTTTCGATGTCATCGAGGTCGATCTTTCGGACGATGCGGC
>RFIY01000049.1 GCA_003695505.1 Candidatus Dadabacteria bacterium
CAGACGTATCCTCGATGCAGCGCTGACGTGCTTTAACCAAAACGGCTACCAGAACACATCCCTGGCGGATATCGCCCGCGAAGCTGGCGTATCCAAGGGACTCGTCCACTACCATTTCGAGTCCAAGGAAAATCTCGCGCTCGCCGTCGAGCAGGACGTCATCGACCGGCTGTTCCGGCGTGTCGTCGAGACGATTCGCCCGTTGAAACCGTCGCTGAAGCATGCGCTCTGGGCGCTCGATGAAGTCTGGGGTGATGTGCGCGCCCATCGACACATGGCGCCAATGGCCATCGACCTGGCGGCCCGCTCCCTGACCGATGCCGATCAGAAACAGCGCATGTCCGACCTGCTCGACGGCGTCAGCAACCTGTTGTCGACAGGTGCCGCAAGCGTGCTCGGTCCATTGGCGGATGGGAGCCCTGTTGCGCCAGATACGCTTGGCGACATCTTGCTGATCCTCTTTGGTGGCATGGCGATCGGCGATGCGCTGCTCGAAGACGAGGCGCGTATGGACCGCACCTGGAATGCGATGCGAACGATGATTCTTCAATATGTGCTCCAGCAGCCCGTAACCCCGGAGGTGCCTGATGCTGAACCAGCCTGATCCCCTGATCGACAGCCGCAAGAATGCCCGCGCGCGTTTGAACTGGCGCATCTATGAAACGGCGACGCCGATTCTGTCCGAAGTCTACAGGCGCGCGTCTCCGCTGTTGCGTCAACGAGTCAAGCGGCGTTCCACGTCGGGATACGACCCGGATATCTACGGGTTCAAAGGTGGCGAACTCAAGCGCCTGACGTCGAACAACTACGAAAAGGCGCTGCGTAACATCTGGAAGGCCGAGATCCATGCACCGTTCCTTGGGGTGCGCGACGCATCGAAACTGGAGAAGGCCGGTGCGTCCGTGCTGGAGGAGCAGCGCGAGACCGTTGAGCTGATGAAGGTCGCGACCTCGGAGCAGGTGCGCAAGGAATTCGAGGATGCCTTTTCTCCCGAAGAGCGAGAAGCGATCGGCTGGTTGATGTCGCTGATCGGCCACGGCGAAGCCTATGCGCTGCTGACCAGCTCGCGGCTGATTTCTGTGGTCGACGGGACCGGCGCGCGGCTGGGGATGGCGATGCAGGTCATGGAGGAAGCCAAGCACTTCATGGTGTTGCGGGCGATGCTGAAATTCCTTGGGATCGACCAGAACATCAAGGATAGCGCCTACATGCTGTTCGAACGGATCGCCGCGGCTCCGCCGTACACGATGATGTTCGGGATGAACGTCGTGCTGGAAAGTTTTGCGACGACTTTGTTTGCACAATTCGCCGATTATCCAGGCTTGAGGCACATCGTGCATGTGTTCCACATGGATGAGGCACGCCATGTTGGTTTTCCCAAGACCTACGCTGCCGAAGGCATGATGCCTGAATGGGTGTCGACGAAACGGAGCGAGAAGCTGCGGCGCGCGGCGTTGCTGCTGCCGGCGTTGCCATTGATATTCGATTACAAGCCGCATTTCGAGGCGGTTGGAATCGACTGCTTCGGCTTTTTCGGCAAGTTCCTCGCCAAGTCGGCGCGACTGGCCGATGATACCGGCTTTTACCTGCCGCGCCCGTCAGAGGAGCTGCTCGCGGAAATCAATCTGCTGTTCAACGCCTACACATTGACTTACGAGCCGGAGCGCTACGAAGGCTACCGCGACTACACGCGCCTTGGCAAGAATGAATACCGCAAGGACATCATGGAGCGTGAAATCGCGACCTTTGGCGCCAGGGTATTTGGTCTGGACGGCTGAGTCCGGAATCGTTTACACTGTCGTCTGGACACCGCCCCGGCAGGCTGCCGGGGCTTTCTTTATGCGGCGTAAGGAGTGCGTAAGTGAACCAGGGTCGCGTCATCGAGCGCCTGGAGGATCAGGTGCTCTGGCTGGAAATCGACAATCCAGAACGAAGAAACGCGGTAAATCCGGCAATGCTTGATGCGCTCAGTGCGATGATCGAGCGTGTCGATCAGGCGCAGGTGCGCTGCATCGTATTGACCGGCGCCGGGGATCGGGCGTTCTGTTCCGGATATGACCTGTCAGGGTTACCGGAACAGGGAGATGGCGATACATTCGCCGGCGCGGAAGCGCTACGCCGGGCCTGCGACGCGCTGATGGCGGCACCTGTCCCCGTGATTGCGGCGCTGCAGGGCGCCTGCTTCGGCGCCGGGGGCGAGCTGGCGGTGTCATGCGACCTGCGTTACGCGGCCGATTCGCTGAAGATGGCGATGCCACCTGCGCGCCTTGGGATCATCTATGACGAGGCCGGTCTGGCGCGGTTCGCCCAGGTGGTCGGCGATGCCGCCGCACGCGAGCTGTTTTTTCGGGGTCGACCGGTGGACGCGGTCTGGGCCGACCGTAATCGGTTCGTGCAAGGCGTTTTCCCCGCCGCGGAGCTCCACGAGGCAGTTGACGCGATCGCGCGCGAAATTGCCAGCAACGCGCCGCTTGCCATCCGCGGGATGAAGGCGATCCTGGATGCTGCGCGCACCACACAATTTTCGGAGCAGGAACATGTGCGCTTTCGGCAACTGCGGCGAAGCGCCTTCGCCAGCGAGGACTACCGCGAAGGCGTTGCGGCGATGCAGGAGAAGCGCGCGCCGGAATTCCGGGGTCGCTGACGATGCGCGTGATCGCCGGACAGTGGCGCGGGCGGCGTCTGCCGCCTCCGCCGTCGGGAACGCGTCCGACTCCGGAGCGTGCGCGTGAAGCCCTGTTTTCGATGCTCTATTCGCGTGGCCTCGAAGGGAGTCAGGTGCGTCTGCTCGATCTCTTCTGCGGTAGCGGAGCGATCGGCATCGAGGCGCTCAGTCGCGGGGCGGGCACGGTTGGTTTCGTCGATCGCAGCCGTCGTGCCCTGACACAGATCGAACGATTTGTACGCAACATCGACGAATCGCGCCGTTTTCAGACGCGGGCGCTCGACCTGCCGCGGCAGATCCCGCAGCTCGCGGCGTTGCGGACCGAGGAACCCTACAACGTCATTTTCTGCGACCCGCCGTTTTCTGCGCCGTTGCCGCCGGCGGTGCTGTTGCACGATCCGGTCATCGATGAGTTGTTCGACGCGAACGGGCTTGTTATCTGGGAGCAGCAGGCGCACGACGACCCCGAGGCCTATGCGCAGGTACCGGGCTGGGAGACGGTCGACGAGCGGCGTTACGGACGCGTGCGCTTCTGGTTCTACAGGCGCGAGTGAACAGCGAGGGGGCGCGTCAGCGCGGCGCCAGTTTTTCGACGAGTTTGCGTTCGACGTGTTCCGGCACCATGCCGCGAACACTACCGCCCATCGCGACGATTTCGCGGATCAACGAGCTGGCCACATGGGCATACTTGCCTTCGGTTGCCAGAAATACCGTGTCGATATCCGCCCACAGTTCCTTGTTGGTCAGCGCCATCTGGAATTCGTATTGAAAGTCGTTGACCGACCGCAGCCCGCGCAGCAGCAGACGCGCATCGATCTTGCGTGCATACTCGACGAGCAAACCTTCGAAGGCATCGATGCGAATGTTGTCGATGTGCTGCGTGGCCTCGCGAATCAGTTCGATACGTTCATCTGTCGAAAAGACACCATTCTTGGACGTGTTGCGTGCAACCGCGACGACGAGCTCTCCGACGATGCGTGCGCCGCGCTCGATGACGTTGAGATGGCCGTAGGTCAGCGGGTCGAAACTGCCTGCGTAGATCGCACGCGGCGTAATACTCATGTCGAACACTCCAGTGCCTGTTCGAGATCTGTCCAGAGGTCGTCGACGTCTTCCAGTCCTACGCTGAGCCGGATCAGATCGGCTTCGAGGCCGGGTACGCTTCCAGGGTCATCCGGGTCGCCGACCAGCAATGCCGGTATTTGCGCCATGCTTTCACAACCGCCGAAACTGGCTGAGTGAGCAAACAGGCGGAGCGCATCGAGAATCCGTCGCGCGACATCAGAACCGCCGTGCGGCCGGAAACTGACCACGCCACCGCGGCCTTCGGCCGGCAGGCCTCGTTCCGGGGCAGGCTCCGGATACCAGATTTCCGCGACGCCGGGATGAGCACTCAGGCGCTGCGCCAGTTCTGCGGCCGTTGCGGACTGGCGCCGAAACCGCAGATCCAGCGTGCGCAGTCCCCGCTCCACCAGCCAGGCCTCCAGGGGCGCACAATTGCAACCCAGTGCACCCAGCAGTTCGTTCAGGGGCGCGATCAGCGACGCCGGTCCGGCAATGGCCCCGGCCAGGACATCGTTGTGACCGGAAAGGTATTTTGTGGCGCTGTAGACAACCAGGTCGGCACCGTGCTCGAGTGGACGGCTCAGCAGCGGGCTGCTGAGGGTGGCGTCCACGAGCAGGAGCCCTCGGGCGTCTCGTGCGATCTGCGCCAGCGCACGCAGGTCGGGGGCGCGGAGGTGCGGATTGGTCGGAAACTCCGTAAAAATCAACGCGCAACGCTCCGAACCGACGGCCTCGGCGACGTCCTCTGCACGCTCGGATCGCGCAACGACAACTTCGATGCCATAGCGGGGCGCGAGCTGCCCAAGCATCACTGACGTGCCACGATAGTGGTCCGGCGTCAGCACGACGCGGGCACCCTGGCCGCACAGCGCAAGGACGCAGAGTGCCTGGGCCGCCATGCCCGATGCCGTCAGCAGTGACGCCTCCGCGCCGCATACGGCGGCAAGACGTTGTTGCGCGACGTCGATCGTCGGATTGCCGTACCGGGCATATTCAGGGAAGTCGAGTTCGCCGCGTCGCTGAGCGAGGAGCTGGTCGACGGTGTCGAATCGGAATGTGGAACTCTGACTCAGCGGCGGGGTCAGGCTCTGTTTCCAGTAGTGCCGATCGCGGCCTCCGTGGACCGCCCGGGTTCCCGGGCCACTGCTGTCCAGCGTGCTGTCCGTCATTCGTTCCAGTTCCCGACGGCGCGACGTTGTGCGTCGCAGAAGATTGCGAAAGGGGGGACTCGAACCCCCACACCCTTAACGGGCACAGGAACCTGAATCCTGCGCGTCTACCAGTTCCGCCACTTTCGCATCGTAAAGGGAGTGTACACGCGATGACACGGCGTCCGCATCACCAGCACAGGAAGTTCAAGGTACCACAGGTTGCCAGAAATCGGCAATCGAAATTTCGTTCAGTGGCGAGACTGTGTGGTAATCTGAACGGCAAGAACCGACCTCAAGGGCAGCCGCTCATATAATCCACCGGGCGTTCTTGCCCGGGATCGGTGACAGGTCCCGGTTCTCTGTCGCCTGAGGCGGCGCCACTGTCACAGAAACAGTACGAGGAATATGTCCACCAGGAAGAGTCAGAGCGAATCGCGCGAGAATATCGTTCGCGGCCGGGTAGACCTGATGCCCGATGGCGTCGCTGTATTGCGGACGCGAGATACCCCGAGAAAACCATTGAGGTTATCCCTGGAGGCCTTGCCGGAGGACGTTGTGGACGGCGATCTGATCGAGGTCGAGCTGCGTGGCCGCAAACCGCGCTTCGTTCGCGTCGTCAGTCGCGAGGCATTCGAGTTTGAGGGCAAACTGGAACGCCGTAACGGCAAGCTCTACATCATTCCCGACACCGAAATCACGCGCGCACCCGTGTTTGTGCCGCGCAAGGAACACAGCAAGGTTTCGGATTGCCCCGATGGCGCCCCGGTGCGGGCGCGGATGCGTGGCGTCCGTGGACGGGATATCCGTCCGGTGGCCGAGGTGGTCGACGTGCTGGAGGGGCAGACGGCTCTGGAGCGCGTCATGGATCGCGTCTGCGATGAGTACAACATCCGGCGCGATTTCCCTGCGAATGTGCTCGACGAAGCCGCGGCCCTTGTGCCGCGGACGTTCGAACAGGGTGACGATTTCGTGGCCGACCTCAGGGACCTTCCGTTTGTCACCGTCGACGGGGTTCACGCGCGCGACTATGACGACGCGATCTGGGTTCGTCAGGACGGTGAAGGGTTTGAGGCGATCATTGCGATCGCGGACGTGTCTGGTTATATACGGGAAGGCAGCCAGATCGACACCGAGGCGGTGCGTCGCGGAACGAGTGTATATTTCCCGCATCGAGTCTACCCGATGCTGCCGGAGCGGCTCAGCAACGACCTGTGCAGCCTCGTCCCGAAGCAGGACCGACCCGTCATGGCCGTGCGGCTGCGATTCGACGCCGAGGGGACCCGTACCGGCGCGGAATTGCTCGAAGGATGGATTCACAGCCATGCCCGCCTGACCTATGGCGGTGTCAACAACTGGCTGGCCGACGGCGACATCGCGGCGCTCGGCAGTGACGTGCCGTCCCAGGTTCCGGACGTGGTTCGTGCCGCGCATCGGCTCGCCGAGTGTCGCTGGGCACAACGCCGACGCCGGGGGGCGCTCGACTTCGACCTGCCGGAACCGGAATTCGTGATCGGTCTCAACGGCGAGATCTCCGAAATCCTGTTTCGCGACAGAGGTCCGGCGCAGCGGATGATCGAGGAACTGATGATCGCAGCCAACGAGGCAGTAGGCGAGCTGCTGACCGAGGCGGGACTGCCGGTCGTGTATCGGTGCCACGCCGCGCCGCCGGAAGACAAGTACACGTTTTTCCGACAGTTCGCGCACAATCTTGGATTCGATGTGCCGGCACGCCCCTCACCCGAGGCGCTCCAGGAAGTCACGCTGGCGGCGGCCGGTACGCCGTGGGAACGGGCCGTCAACGTGCTTGTGCTGCGCACGATGTCGATGGCCGAATATTCGACCGAGAACATCGGGCACTTTGGTCTGTCGCTCGACCACTATTGCCACTTCACCAGCCCGATCCGGCGCTATCCGGATCTGATCAATCATCGTTGGGCCAGGCACTATCTGCGGCGTGGCGGGATGCCGCGCCGCAAGGTAGAAGAGGTCCGGCGACGACTGCAGGAGCTGGCGCGCGAACTGACCGAGCGAGAACGCCAGGCGGAATATGCCGAACGCAACTTTGCGCGATCGCTGAAGGCGCAGTTCCTTGCCGGGCGGACAGGCGAACGGTTCCGCGGTGTCGTTTCTGGCGTCGCAAAATTCGGGATCTTTGTCGAACTCGAGGAATATCTGATCGACGGACTGGTTTCGGTGCGCGATCTGGGGAACGATTATTTCGTATTCGACGAACAGCGTTTTGAGCTTTGGGGCCGGCGCACCGGCCAGCGTTTCCGGATCGGAGATCTCGTCGAGGTGACGCTGACAGGCATCAATGTCGAAAAAGGACACATCGATTTTCGATTAGAGCAGCATGATCCGCTATCATATGGGCGATCCGGATCGTAGCGCCGGGCGTGCGCCAGACGGCGCCCCCGGAGCGAGGCGCCAACGGGAGCAGGCCACATGACAGAAGAACGCAGACAGCACCCACGTATTCCCGTTCGTACGATCGTCAAAATGCAGTTTGCGACGATCGGCGAGTTTCTGCAGAGTTACGCGCAGAATATTTCCGAGGGCGGGATGCAGCTCGCCGTGGCTCAGGAGCTGCAGGAGGGGGACCGCGTCGGCCTCGAATTCAAACTGAAGTCAGACTACCCACTGATCGAGGGCACTGCGGTGGTGCGCTGGTGTCGGCCCAGCGGCAATCACTTTCTCGTTGGCGTCGCCTTTGAAGAGTTGGACGAGCGCTCGCGTCACACGATCAGCGAAGCCCTGTCTCTGAAGGACAAGACAGGGTCAGCAGAGGATCTGCCCGAAGACGATGCCGAAACGATCGATGTCGTCGAAGATTTGCTGTCACCACCGGACGAGATCGAGGAGGTCATCCCGGACGAGGCGGGCTTTTCGACGGATATCGACGGCGATCTGATCGACGAACTCTCACCGCCTGCGGATACGGCGGATGAAACGGTTGAAGCGATCGACGCCGATGAGATTTCGATTGAGGAGGTTTCCATCGATGCGCCTCCGCAGGCCGCGTCATCCGTTGACGTGCCGGATCTGGAATCGCTCGAACTTCCCGAGGCGGCCGATGACGGCGGATTCGAGATCGAAGAGGTCGATCTCCCCGGAGCGCCTGCGGAGACCGAAGACGTCGCGGATCTGTTTGACGACACCGAAGTAACCCCGGAACAGCTTGAATTTGGTACCGGATTCGATGCCACGGCGACGACGGCGGAGAGTGACGAAACGATAGCCGCGGCGGAGGCAACATCCAGTTCGGCGGGCGGCCGCAACAAACGACTGATCCTGATTGTCGCGGCATTGCTGGCGGTTGGCGGTGCGGGGTTCTGGTGGCTGTCGCGGTCGGCGCCGCAGGCACCTGAGGTCGCGCATCAGCCGGCGCTGCCAGATGTCGCGCCTGCACCGGTTCCACCGAAGGTTCCCGCGGCGATGCCGGCAACAGCCGTATCCGGAACGTCCGAGGGGCCGGGTGCCGTCGCAGCGGCTGAGGCCTCTGGTACCGGCGCGGGCACGCCGGCAGCCCCCCAGCACAAGGCACCGGCCGCCACGCCCGAACCGCGGCGCGCGCCGGAAGCAGCACCGACACAGGAGCCAGAACCCGAGCCAGAACCGGAACCGGCGCCACAAATGGCCGATGAGCCTGCGCGACGGGTGGTGACGATGCTTCGCGGCAGTGGACGTGACTGGCTCGTCATCGAGACGGACGGTGCGGTCGAGGGGCATTACCGCTACTTCGGCCTCAGCAAGCCTCCGCGCGCGGTCGTCGATCTGATCGGGTTGCAACGTTCGCCTGGCGTGCGTGCGCCTTCATTCGAAGATCATCCGCAGGTGCAGCGTGTGCGCGTCGGCGTGCACCCGGACAAGATCCGGCTCGTCTTTGACCTGAGGCAGGACAGTGGTTTCACCGTTGTCCCGGACGGGCATCGACTGATCGTCCGCGGCCGCTGACCGTGGGCGCGAGCAGCGCCGCCGGGAGTGCAAAGCGCTCCCCTGTCCTGGAACAGTATGTTCGGCTGCACGCCGAGGTGCCGGACTGTGTGCTGTTTTTCCGGATGGGTGACTTCTATGAAGTCTTTTACGACGACGCGCGCTTGTGTAGTGAATTGCTCGGCATCACGCTGACCTCGCGCAACAAGAATGATCCTGAGCCCGTCCCCATGGCGGGTGTGCCATACCACTCCGCCGAAGGCTATGTGGCGCGACTGGTCGAGGCTGGTCACAAGGTGGCCATCTGCGAGCAGATTGGGGATCCGGCGACCAGCAAGGGCCCCGTCGAACGCAAGATCGTACGGATCGTCACGCCAGGAACCATTGTCGATGACGCGGCGCTCGATGCCGGCCACCAGCCGTGGGTCTGGGCCTGGGCGCCGGGGCAGCACGGCGTCGTTGCGCTGGCAGCGCTCGATTTTCAGACGGGGCGTCAACTGGTCGGAACATTTCCGGAAGCCGAGGCTGCCGAGCGTGTACTGGCGGGGCCGATTGCCGAGCTGGTCGTGCCCGAGGGGGTCGACCTGCCGGAACAGCTCGAGCGTATCCCGCTGCGACCGCTGCCGCAGGAGCGATTTCGGCGCGTGGATGGCTCCGCCGCACTGGGAGGATTGCACGCCTTTCTGACCGAGGCGATGGCTCGGGAGCTGAATCACTTGCGTGAACCCGAGCAGATGGCCGCGTACGGTCGCTTCGCGCTCGATCCGCGAACGATTCGCAACCTCGAACTCTTTCGCAACGCGTGGGACGGTTCACGTCGAGGAACGCTGATCAGCGTGCTCGACCGTGCTGCGACGCGGATGGGGAGTCGCGCGATTGAACATACATTGCGATTCCCCTGGCTTGAAACGGATGCCATCGACGGCCGTCTCGAAGCGGTGCAGGCGCTTCACGATACGCCAGCCGTCCTCGAGCCGCTGCGCGAAGAGTTGCGGTCGGTCGGCGACCTTGAACGCGTCATTGCTCGCCTGAGCCAGGGCACCGTGACACCTGCGGATCTTGGTACAGCACGGGATGGTCTTCGCATCGCAGCCGACGCCATTCGGCCTCGTCTCGCCGCGCTCGCTCCCGAGCGATTTCGCGAGATCGAAGGCGTGCTGCGCGACGCCGGTCCACTGGTCGAGGAACTGCTGTCTGATCTGGCCGAGCAACCGCCGCGCACGACTCGCGAGGGTGGCATTTTTGCGGATGGTGTACACCCGGAGCTTGATCGTCTCCGAGAACTGGCCAGCGGCGGCGCACGCGAGCTCGCCGAGATCGAGCAGCGTGAGCGCGAAGCATTGGGTCTCTCGTCACTGAAGGTGGGCTACAACAAAGTCTTTGGCTATTACATCGAGGTCTCTCGTGCCTACCGGGAAGAAGTGCCAGCGCACTATCATCGCAAGCAGACGCTGACGTCCGCCGAGCGATACATTACGGACGAGCTGAAGCAGCTTGAGGAGCGCATCCTGGGCGCGCGTGAACAGGCATTCGCGCTGGAGGAATCCCTCTGGATCGAACGGGTTACGGCCGTTCGCTCGGCCGTGCCGCGGTTGCAGGCGCTTTCTGATGCGTTGGCGGAAGTCGATCTGCTCGCGTCATTTGCCGAAGTCGGGCGCAAGCGGCGCTGGACCCGTCCGGTTGTTCACGAGGGCATTGAGACCGAGATCATCGCGGGGCGGCACCCGGTGCTCGAAGATGACGGCAGCTTCGTGCCGAATGACAGCCGATTCGATGCAGAGCACCGAATCGCGTTGATTACCGGCCCAAACATGGGGGGCAAGTCGACGTATATGCGCCAGACAGCCCTGATCGTCCTGTTGGCACAGTGTGGCTGCCCCGTGCCGGCTGAGTCCGCGCGCATCGGTCTGGTCGATCAGATCTTTTCACGCGTTGGCGCTGCGGATGCGCTCTGGCGTGGCCAGAGTACCTTTATGGTGGAAATGATCGAAACAGCCGACCTTCTGTCCCGTAGCACCGGGCGTAGCCTGGTGATTCTCGACGAAATTGGGCGCGGTACCAGCACCTGGGATGGCATGAGCATCGCCCAGGCGGTGCTCGAGGATCTGCGCGATCGCGTCGGAGCACGCGTGATGTTTGCAACGCATTTTCACGAACTGGCTGAGCTGGGGGGGCGGGATGGCGTCGTCAATCTGCACCCTGAGGTTCGCACCTGGGACGGAAAGGTGGTCTTTTTGCATCAGATTGCCGCAGGCCCGGCATCAGACAGCTACGGCATCGATGTCGCCGCGCTGGCTGGGCTGCCAAAGCCTGTCCTGGCACGCGCGCGCATACTGCTTGGTGAGCGGGAGCAGGTCGAGGCGCGGCACCAGCCCGCTGGCCGCCAGCCGGCTCTGCCGCTGTTCGATTCCGGTGACGACGAAGTGGCGCGGCGCCTGCGGCAACTCGATCTCGACAACATCACGCCGCTTGACGCACTGAACCTGTTGCACGAACTTCGCGGCATCGCAGGTCACAACCCCGCCGCCAGATCAGCCCAGGATCGGCGAGATGAGTAGAATGTATTCGCCATGAAAATTCACTGCCCCACCTGCAAGAGCGAGTACGACTTCCCTGAGGATCGGCTCAAGCCGGAAGGAACACGCGTCCGTTGCTCCGCGTGCTCGTCCGTGTTCCTGGTGCGACCGCGCACGGAGAAGGCGCCGCCTGCAGCGTCAGCATCGCAGCCAGTCGCGTCGGCGGGTGCTCCGGCGGCTGCCGACGACGATGACCTGAGCGCCTTTTTCGGAGGGCCGCCGCCCAGCGACAGCGCCGGGACTGCCGAAGACGAACTCGACGGACTGTTTGGTGCGGCCGATGACGGGGACGATCTTTTTGGTGGCGGAGACGACCTGTTCTCGGAAAAGAGTGCAGAAGCGGAAGACGATTTGTTCGGCGCACCGTCAGATCTGTTCTCGGACGCCCCGTCCGCGCCTGCGTCTCCTCCCGCTGCGCCTGCCGGGCCGGCCCCAGAAGCGGCGCCCGCAGACGTCGGCGCCGCCCCTGCCTCCGCAGAGGATGATCTGAACGCCCTGTTCGAAGACTCGGATGTCAACAACGAAGCACCTGCCGCACCATCCCCGGCCGCGGCGCCCGCCGCCAGTTCCGTGCCCAATTTCGACTGGGACGATGACTCGGCGGATGAAGCGGATGACGCATCGGACGAACCGGAAGACGATGAGGACCTGATCGAATATGGAGAAGCCGGATTTACGCCGGCGATTCGCGAAGACGATGCCAGGGAGGTTCTCGAACGCACAATCGTTCGCGATGACGCCGTTCGCGAAGGATCGGCGCGCCCGCGTGTCGGCCTGATCCTGTTCATTGTATTTGCGATATTGATCGGTGCCGCTGCAGCAGTCGCCGTGCTCCAGCCGGAGATGATTCGGTATGTCATGATCGAGCTGGGGCTGCGGCAACCTGAGGCTCCCAGGATTGCGGAAACGCCCATTCACCTGAGTGGTGAACCCGAAACGACGATCGTGCAGAATCGCAATGGCTTCGATGTGCTCGTTGTGAGCGGCACGTTGCGCAACGATGACCAGCAGCCGCACAGCTTCGTGATGCTTCGCGTCGATCTCGTCGCAGAAAAGTCGGGCGAAAAGGTCACGAGCGCCACGGTGTACGCTGGCAACGATCTGTCGCAGTTGCAATTAAGGAACTTCCCAGCCGATGAGATGAAGCGGCTGCTGGCCGTAGAGATGGGCGAAGACTTGCGCAACTTCAACATCGCCCCTGGCGCAACGGTTCCATTTATGGCGGTCTTTATACCCGCGCCCGCCGACTACCTGGATCTCGAACCGCGCATCGTCGTACTCAACAGTGTCGCCGGAGAACAGTGAAATCCATGTAGCGCCGCCGCTGCGCCCGTCGCACCGGATCCTTGGGGAACGAATCCGGCACTGGGCTGCACTACCGGAGCACACGATGCGCCGACAGCGATTGTACGAGTTTCTTGAAACCGTGTCTCCGCCGACGGCCGCAGCCGCGCTCGAGGAGCTTCTGGTCGGCGCCCGAACACGGGATCCGGATGCCGTGAGTATCTACCTTGCGCTGGTCGACCTGCTGCAGGAGCCAGCGTGGCCGCGCAATGTCGTTGATCTCTGGCGGCGCGAAGCCTGGCAACTGGGACTTGTCGAGATCTGCTATCCGCTGACGCATCCGCCCGATCCAGATGTCGACCCGGATGATCTGGGCCCATTGCATCCGGAGCTGCAGGAACTGACTCTGGGCGAAAAGAAGGCGCTGGCGCGCCGCGTACGCGAACAGGATTTTGACAAGTTCCTGACCGAGACGGATCCGCGGGTTCTGGATATTTTTCTTGCGCATCCGGCGGTCCAGGAGCGTGTCGTCATCCGGCTGCTCGCACGTCGGCCGCAGCATCCCGATGTGTTCACGACCGCTGCGCGTCATGCCCGCTGGCTCAGTCTGCCGACCGTTCAGCAGACGATCGCCCTGAATCCGTACGCGCCCCAGGCGCTTTCACTGCGGTTGTTGCCGTTGTTGCCAGCAAATATCGCTGCCGAGATCGCCGCGTCCGAAAATCTCGGCGCAGGCTTGCGCGCGTACGCCAGGAGTCTGGTGCGCATCAAGGACTGGGTGGAATGACCGCTCCGGTCTCAGGCCTCGTTCGAGACCTTTTCGGTCGACGCGGCTGTCTGAGAGGCGTCGCCCTTGTCGAGCGACTCAGGAGCGGGCGAACCGGCCGGTGCCGGCGTGACGTCGATATCGTCCTCACCTTTGGACGCGCGTTTGAAATTGCGAATCCCCTTGCCGAGTGCGCCGCCGACTTCGGGCAGTTTTCCCGCGCCGAAGATGACCAGCACGATGACCAGGATGATGATGAGCTCTGTTGTGCCAAGGCCGCCAAGCATACCGTATACTCCCTTGAAAACTATATGATAGCAGCCTGGCGCCGGAAGCGGAACTGCGCGTGAACATGGCCAACGAGCCAGCGAGCGCCTGGACGGCGCTGAGCGTACTGCCGTTTCCCGTTGGCATCGTCGAGCCAGGTACGCTGCGCCTGCAATGGGTCAATGCGCGGTGGCGAGAAGTCGCGCCATTCGACGCGTGGCCGTTCGAGCCGGATCAGGCATTTCGGCAGTTGATTGGGCGGGTTGCAGAAACAGCGTCGATGGCGGTCGCACGCGCGCAGCGCGGGCTTCGCGGAGGTGTATTCGATCTCTGGTGCCAGGCAACCGAGGATGGCAATGTTCTTGTCGCCGTTATCGATATCACGATCCACGAACAGCATCAGCGGGGCGAGCTGATCGAAGTCGAGGTTCGGCAGGCTTCCCTGATGGTGCAACGGTTGCTGCACGAACTGCGCAACCCTCTGGCGGGTGTCCAGGCCGGGTTGCAACTGCTGTCGCGCCGGTTGCACGACCGGGAAATTTCTGGCGATGTCGGCGCGATCCTGCGCGACGTGCGACGCATTGATCAGCTCATGGAGGATCTGTCGTTGCTCGGCGGCGCGGTGCGGCTGCGACTTGAGCTTGTCAATCCCCATCGTGTACTCGATGACGCCGTGGCGACGGTGGAACGGGAGGCCCGATTGCGCGATGTGCGCATTGAACGCATTTATGACCCGTCACTCCCGGAGCTGGAGATTGATCCCGATCGAATGTATCGTGTTTATCTGAACCTGTTGCGAAACGCATTGCAGGCGTCGCCGGACGGTGCGACGATCGAAGTTCGGACGGCGCTGGACCGGCAACCATTTCGGTCTGAGACGGTTGAGGGTGTCTTTGCGGGTGCGGCGTGGCGCGTGCGCATTGTCGACCAGGGGCCGGGGATCGATGGGGCGCAACCGACACAATTTTTTGCGCCGATGTACACCACGAAATCAGGTGGCACCGGGCTGGGACTGCCGATCGCGTTGCAACTCGTCACCGCGCACGGCGGGCGGCTCGAACTGCGTAACCGGACGGACGGCGTGGGTGCCTGTGCGGAGGTGTTGCTGCCCCTGGACCGCGGCAAGGAGAAACAAGGCGATGGCTGACATCCTGATTGTCGATGATGATCCAAGTTTGCAACGTGTACTGGCGGCGGCGGTCCGTGACGCCGGCCATACGGCGCGCGTCGCAGGTTCGGTGGCTGAAGGCGAAACTGAGTACGCACGGGCGACACCTGACCTGTTGCTGCTGGATCTGAACCTCCCGGACGGCAGCGGCCTCGACTGGCTCGACCGGCTTGAACCGACGGCGACTCCGGTCATCGTGATTACCGCCCAGAACACGGTCGACAACGCCATTCGCGCAATCCAGAGTGGCGCGTTCGATTACCTGACAAAGCCATTCGATCTCGACGATTTTGATCGACTCATTGACGCGGCACTGAAGTCGCGGGAAGAGGTAGAGCCACATCAACAGTCTGGTGCTGCTGACGCCGGCCCCAGACTGATTGGTACCAGCCGCCAGATGCAGGAGGTTTACAAGACGATCGGGCGCGCCGCGGGGTCGGATGCAACCGTCCTGATCACCGGCGAGAGCGGTACTGGAAAAGAGCTGGTCGCGCGAGCTCTGCACGAGTTCAGCCCAAGGCGCAGCCAGCCATTCGTCGCGGTCAATACCGCGGCGATTCCGGCGGATTTGCTCGAAGCGGAGCTGTTTGGATACGAGCGAGGCGCCTTTACCGGCGCGACTTCCGCATCGCCGGGGAAGTTTCGCGAGGCCGATGGCGGGACGATCCTGCTCGACGAAATCGGGGATATGCCGCTGGCATTGCAGGGTAAGCTGCTGCGTGTGTTGCAGGAACGTGAAATCACGCCGCTCGGTGGTCGACAGGCCGTGCGTATCGATGTGCGCGTCATCGCTGCGACGCAGGTGCGCCTCGAAGAAGCGGTCGCCAGCGGCGCGTTTCGTGCCGACCTGTTTTATCGCCTCAACATCGTACAGATCGATCTGCCGCCGCTGCGCGAACGGATTGATGACATTCCGGAGCTTGCGGAACACTTCCTGGCGCAGATGGTGAATCGGGCTGAAATCCCGCCGAAATCCATCGCGGAGGACGCCCTGATCTTACTGCGGCAATATCCGTGGCCCGGCAACGTACGGCAGCTCGAAAATGTCATTCGCCGCGTCGCGCTGCTGTCGCCCGGGCGGATCATTGACGCGGCGGCGCTGGCGCGTCACAGTGGCGAATTCGGCGATATCGACACGCTTGCGGCGACGACCAGCTTTGCGGATCACATTGACGGTTTCTTGCGGACATACGTTTCTGCAATGCACGACAGCGGCGACGGGCATGTCTGGGGCGAGGTCATGGCGACGGTGGAAGACGTTCTGCTGCGCCTTGCACTGGAACAGACCGCCGGCAATCAGGTTCGTGCCGCGACGCTGCTCGGCATCAACCGCAACACGATCCGCAAGAAGCTCGAGGAGCACGGGATCGATCCCCGCGAATACCGCTCATCCGCGCAGCGCAAATGAAATTGAGCGCGGCAGCCCGTCTGCGGCATAATGATTTGGGTACCTGGCGCAACGGCGCCCATGCAGGTTCCGACTGATTCCGTCGGTTCATCGCCCGCATCACCACCGACCAGGGAGCGTACATTGGGTAAGTCTCTTTTGCAGAAGGTCTGGGACCTTCACACGGTTCGCACGCTTGAAAGTGGGCAGACACAACTGTTCATCGGTTTGCATCTGATCCACGAAGTCACCAGCCCGCAGGCATTTCAGATGCTCCGCGAGCGCAATCTGTCGGTGCGGTTTCCGCAACGAACGTTCGCGACCGTTGATCATATTATTCCGACGCATTCGATTCAGCGGCCCTTCGAGGATTCGCTGGCCGAAGCAATGATGGAGGCGCTTGAGGAGAATGTCCAGGAGACGGGCGTCACCTTTTTCGCGCCCGGATCCGGCAAACAGGGGATCGTCCATGTGATTGGTCCCGAGAACGGGTTGACCCAGCCGGGCATGACGATCGCGTGCGGCGACAGCCATACCAGTACGCACGGCGCGTTTGGCGCGATCGCGTTCGGCATCGGGACCAGCCAGGTTCGCGACGTGCTGGCGACGCAGACGCTGTCGATGACGCCCCTGAAGGTGCGGCGTATCGAAGTCAACGGGGAACTGCAACCCGGCGTCACGGCCAAGGATGTCATCCTGTATATCATTGCCGAACTCGGTGTCAACGGCGGTGTTGGTTACGGCTACGAATACGCAGGTGACGTGTTCGACCGCTTTTCGATGGAAGAGCGCATGACCGTCTGCAATATGAGTATCGAAGGCGGCGCGCGCGTCGGCTACGTCAATCCCGACGAAACCACATTCGAATACTTGCGCGGACGGCCGTATGCGCCATCCGGGGATGCGTGGGATCGCGCAGTGTCATTCTGGAAAAGTATCGCCAGTGACGCGGACGCCGACTATGACGATGTCGTCCAGTTCAACGCCGAGGATATCGAGCCGATGGTGACGTGGGGGATCACCCCGGGACAGGCGATCCCCGTGACGGGAAACGTGCCACGGCCCGAGGACGCCAGCGGCGAAGAGCGTGCCAATATCGAACTGGCACTCCAGCATATGAAGCTGGAACCGGGCCAGCCGATTGCCGGGACGCGGATCGACGTGGCCTTCATTGGCAGTTGTACGAATTCACGCATTTCCGATTTGCGCGCCGCCGCCGAAGTCGCGAAAAAGGGCCAGGTCGCGCCGCACGTCCGGGCGCTCGTCGTTCCCGGATCCGAGCAGGTCGAGGCGCAGGCAAAGGCAGAAGGGCTGGACGAGATCTTTCGCGCGGCGGGTTTCGACTGGCGCGAGCCCGGTTGCTCGATGTGCCTGGCGATGAACCCGGACAAGCTCGTCGGCGATGAACTGTGTGCATCCAGTTCCAATCGCAATTTTATCGGACGCCAGGGCAGCCCGACAGGCCGCACGGTCCTGATGAGTCCGCAGGCCGTTGCCGCCGCCGCATTGGCCGGCGAAATCACCGATGTGCGGAATGTCCTCTGAGGCGCGGCCAGAAGTAGTTAAGGAACAGAACAATGACTGAATCCACGCTGCAACCAGTGAAGACACTAACCGGACGGGGCGTTGCCGTTCGCGGCAATGACATCGACACCGACCGGATCATTCCGGCCCGGTTCATGAAGGTCGTGACGTTTGACGGTCTCGAAAAACACGTTTTCGAAGACGTGCGCTTCGACCAGGATGGCAACCCGACGGATCATCCGTTCAACCGCGAAGAATATCAGGGCGCCTCGATTCTGATCGTCAACAAGAATTTCGGTTGCGGATCAAGCCGTGAGCACGCACCACAGGCGCTGATGCGCTGGGGGATTCGCGGCATTATCGGCGAGAGTTTCGCCGAGATCTTTTTCGGCAATTGTGTCAGTCTCGGCGTGCCGTGCGTCACGTTGCCTGCGGACCAGATCCTTTACCTGATGGAGCTGGTCGAATCGGATCCGTCTGTCGGTATCGAAATCGATCTCGAAGCCCCCGCCGTGCGCGTGCCCGCGCGCAACCAGGAGTGGGTGGCCGAATTACCGGATGGCGCACGCAAACGGTTTCTCAAGGGCACCTGGGATGCGCTGGCGGTATTGCTCGATTCGGGAGAGCTGATCGAGGCGACGGCGCAGCGGATTCCATATCTGAACGACTTTGCGACGGCCAGTTGAGCGCCTGACCGCTGTTTGCGTGCGTCAGCGGACCGGCCGTGCCTTCAGCTTTGGCTTACCGTTCTCGACGGTGACGCGAAACTCGACCTTCTGAGCGCCGAATTTTTCGCGCAACTGACGTTCCTGTTTTTGCAGCATTGCAGCCAGGCGTTCCGGTGCGACCGGTTTCTGGCCCGCTTTTTGTTGCAACTGCCGGTATTTGGACACGACGTCGTCATATGGCGAGCCGGTATCCGCGCCCGTTGACAGATCGACATGACCGGCACCGCCGCTGCGTTGTTCGGCTGCCATCTGCTCGTGCAATCTGGCCTTGAACTGGTGGCGCTTGTAAGTGCCCTCTTCGATCTGCTTGTTGATGCGGTTCCAGTAGTTTTCGAGCGTTGCCATTTTCTGCTTGAGGTTCCCCAGGCGAAAACGTGCCGCCGTATTGTTGGTGGGATCCTCGACCGCGTAAATGATCGCACGCTTGAGCTTCGTGCGCTCGGTCGCGGGTTCCATTTTCTCGATGCCGAGAAAATATTGCTCGTAGCGAATGCGAAGCTGTTCGAGCTGCTGTTCGAGCTGCTGTATTTCTGCGGGACTCATGCCTGTAATCATAACGGCTCCGCGTGATTTCGTCATCCCGGAAACAGGCATTCGCAGCGCCGGGAGCTCCGGCGGGCTGTGCTATGATAGACAACGTGGACTGGAGATACGCGATACTGCTGCTGGCGCTCGTATTGCCGGGCTGTGGCGGCGACAATGGTGAAGAACCCGGTACGGTCTTCGATCCGCCGTCGTGGGTTCTTGATCTCGGCGATGGTTCCGTCGGCGGGGCCGGGTCAGGATCCGGCAGCGCGACCGTCCAGGAAACGTTCCGCGGCGTCAAGGCGACCATTCCCGGTGTGGCCGAACCTCTGATCGTCGCCGAAACCAATGTCGTTGCGACAGAGACCCAGCTCACGCGAACCCTGACCGCCAATGGCACGGCCGACGATGGCGACACGGTGATCACCATTCAGTTCAGTGTGCTGCAGACGGCATCAGCGCCGCAGCGGTTCACACTCGTTGCGACGCCTCCGGCGACCAACGACCAGGCAAACCTGACCTATAGCGAGGTCATCGTGGGGGGCGTCGCCAACCCGCTGACCGCTGTGATCGACGGCGAGCTCGATCTGGAACGCTGGACCGACATCCAGGCGCGCGGGACGTTTGCGGCAAACATCATCCTCGCCGATGGGCAGGCGCGCGCGGTGTCCGATGGTATAATAGACGTGCGTTTCTGAGACCTGATTGCACGAAACACGGGATTCAATGGCCTACTTCAAGAAAATTCTTGCGGTCGATGACAGCGACATTGTGCTCAATCTGCATCAGCTGACCTTTCGGCGTACGCCAGAGGTCGAGCTGTTGACGGCGCGCAATGG
>RFIY01000337.1 GCA_003695505.1 Candidatus Dadabacteria bacterium
ACCAGACGACGTCCGGTCGCAGCAAGCGACCTGTTTCCGGATCCCGTGGCGGGATGTCATCTGGCTCATCTGGGATTTCTACCGGTTTTCCGCCTCCGACCGGCACCGTGCGGAACAGATTGCCATGCAGCTCGACCATCCGGCGCTGCCCGGCATCGCGATGCAGATTGTCGACATTCTGGGTCGCCAGCAAAAACGCCGGCACGCGGCGTTCGATCTCGACCAGCGCCAGATGGCCGGCATTTGGCTGCGCCTGTCGCACCAGAATGCGCCGGTGCAGATACCAGCGCCAGACGCGTTCAGGGTCACGCTGGAACGCTTCCGGCGTCGCGAGTTCCATCGGGTCGAACTTTGCCCACAGACCGGTCTGCGCGTCCCGAAACGTCGGCACGCCACTTTCGGCACTGATGCCTGCGCCAGTAAAGGCGACAACGGCTTTCGCTCCCCGCAGCGCGGCCGCGGCTTCGGCAAAGGCGTTTGCATCCATCGAGTTCTACCCTTCGCGTCGAGTACGATATCAGTGTACGCCTCTACGACCGACAGGGCAGGTTGATGCATCTGCAATTCCTTGGCGCCGCCGGCACCGTGACCGGCTCCTGCACGCTGCTCGAAACCGACCAGGCCCGCCTCCTGATCGACGCCGGCATGTTCCAGGGCGCCTCTGTACTGGAGCGGCGCAACCACCGCATCCCTCGCGTGCGGCTGCGGGACATCGACGCCGTCGTGCTGACCCACGCCCATCTGGATCACTGTGGCCGCCTGCCCGCATTTGTCCGGCGCGGACTGGCCGCACCCATCTGGACGACCGCAGCATCCGCGGATCTGATGCGTCTGATTCTGACCGATGCCGCCAACATCCAGGCCGAAGATGCACGCCGGGAATCGCGGCACAATCTGCGCGCCGGCCGTCCACCGGTACAGCCGCTCTTCACGATGCGCGATGTCCACCACGTCTGCCGCGCCGTACAGCGCGTGGCCTATCGCGAACGGATCCGTGTCGCGCCGGGGATCGATGCGACCTTCCACGATGCCGGGCACATCCTCGGCTCCGCCTGGGTCGAACTTCTCGTTCATGAACGCGGCAAACAACACCGGTTGATCTTCAGCGGCGACGTCGGCAACCCCGATCAGATCGTCCTCCCGGAGCCGGAACGGCCGACCCGAGGCGACGTCGCGGTGGTCGAAAGCACTTACGGTGACCGCGATCACCGTCCGGAAGCCGAAAGTGTCGCGGAGCTGGCCTCGATCATCGAAACCGCCCGCGACAATGGCGGCATGGTTCTGATTCCGTCGTTCGCCGTCGGCCGGACGCAGACGCTGCTGGTTTACCTGCGCCGTTTTTACGAGGATGGCCGGCTGGCCGACATCCCGGTCTTTCTCGACTCACCAATGGCCATCGAAGCGACAGAACTGTATGAGCGCTACCGTAACCTGCTTCGGCCGGAACTACGCGACGGCCACTCCGGCCGGATTTTCGACTTCCCCGCGCTCGACATTCTGAGCAGCCCGGAGGACTCACGCCAGCTCAACGATTTTGACGGACCAGCGATCGTCATCGCTGGCGCCGGTATGATGAATGGTGGTCGGATCATGCACCATGTCCGCCACCACGGCTGGAAACCAACAACCCATCTCGTCATCGTCGGCTTTCAGGCCGAGGGTACCATCGGTCGCGCGATCGTCGACGGCGCGCGTAGCATCAAGGTCCACGGCACGCCAATCCGCTTACGCGCCCAGGTGCATACGCTTGGCGGTTTCTCGGCACACGCCGGACAGTCCGCTCTACTGGCCTGGACCAGCGATCTGCGCGCTTCTGGAACCCGGATCATCCTCAATCACGGCGAGCCCGACCCGCGCGAAAAACTTGCCGAGAAAATGCGCGCGGAAGGCACATCCGAGATTTTGTTTGCGAACGAGACGGAACCCGTGATGCTCTGAACGGCGTCGGGGCAAGGCGCTCATGATTCGGTTGCGATGCCCTCCGGCACGGGCGTGATTGGAATATTTTCCAGATCCTCCGCCTGTTCCAGCGGAAGACGCAAGAAACCTGTGGCACGAATGCCGGCATCGGCCAGCGCGGTGAGTTCATGGACGACATTGAGTAACGTGGCGGTTTCGGCGCCCGACAGCGCGTTCTCGCGACTGCAACCGTAGATCTGCTGGTTGAACCGGTCGTGGATGCTCCGCAGCCTGGACCGGACATCCGATAGCAACGAAAATGAGCACTCCGTATCCGACAGGAGCGCCGCCACCTGATCCACCTGTTCGGCAAAGGTACTACGGATCGCGCCGAACAGGTTTCGCGCGGTCAGATTCCTCGCGTTCTGCAGCGAAAAGTCAGCAAGGATATCCTTGACCGCCTTGGCTCCGCCTACGGCAAGACGCGCCGCACGGATCGCAGCCTGCAGCGTCGCAGCCCTTTGCTCGTCCAGCTCATCCGCGTGAATGCGCAATGCATACGCGGCCAGATCGCCTTCGGCCTGCTTGAGGCGCTCGTACTGGTGCAGAAACCGCGCATGGGTTCCGCCCAGCAGCACAGTTCGAGCCGCATCGAGCACACCGTTCAGGATGCGTTCGGCACCGGTCGCAACCGTGGACACGGCGGCGACGGCCTCCTGCACAGGAACCTGAAGCAGGTCGTCGACCAGGCCCGGTGTCTTCGGTACCGGAAACATACGGGTGAGCCACCGCACGAATGGGCCGAGCACCGGCACGATCAGAAACGCGCCCGCAAGATTGAACGACGAGTGGAATGCGACGGTCAGCAACAGCGGATCCTGTATTCCGCCGACGTGTTGAATCAGCCAGAGCAGGGGCGTCAGCGCCAGATATGCGAACACGTTGATCGCCAGATTGAACAGCACATGTGCGGCCGCAACCTGCTTTTTGACCGCATTTTCGCCAATGGCGCCGAGGACAGCCGTCACGCTCGTGCCGACATCCGCGCCAATCACGATTGCCGCGCCCTGTTCAATACTGATCAGATTCGCGTTGAGCAGACTGAGCATGATCGCGATCACGGCCGACGAGGACTGCACGACGGCGGTGACCACGAGCGCAACCGCCACCCAGACCAGCAGCGGGGCCTCGCGCAGTCCCAGCCAGTCCACCTGCCCCGCCAGGCCATCGGTCGCAGTCTTCATCGCTTCGAGGCCGGTAAACAGCAGACCGAATCCGACACATGCCATGCCGAGCGCCTGCGCGCGACGCGAGCGCGAAAGAAAGAATACGAGCAAACCACCCATCCCGGCGATCTGCAATGCGCCGGCACCGACGTCGACACGGAAGCCAAAGACCGCAACGATCCAGCCGGTCATCGTCGTACCAATGTTGGCGCCAATGATCACACCCAGCGCATTGCGCAACCCCATCAGCCCCGCGCCGACGAAGGCCAGGACGATCAGGCTGACGACGGAGCTGCTTTGCAACAGCGCGGTGACAACCGTTCCGAGCGCGAGCCCCTGCCAGTAACTGTCCGTGTAACGCTCGAGGAGCCGGCGCATGCGGTCGCCGGCAAAATGATCGAGTCCGAATTCCAGGCGTTCGAGGCCGAACAGAAACAGACCGAGTCCGGTGATCAGACTCAGAACATCAATACCGCTCATGTTGCTCAGGTATGACGCAGGTGCGAATCAGACGAATCCGGCCAGCAGCCGCAGCACCGCCTGGGGCGTCAGGTTGGCTGCCTCCCCTCGCTGCCCCTGATGACCGTGCAAGGCGCCACGCAACGACCCATCGGCGTCGATCAGCAGCCGGTAAAAATTGCGATCGTTCTCGATCGTCACACCCCACGAGCCATCGAAGCCTTCGACGACGGTCACCGTCCAGCCCGGATATTGCGGGTTGGCAAGCTCCTGATCGGCGTCGGCAATGCGACGAAGCTCCGCCAGCATGGGTTCTTTCAGGTTGTCATTCATCGGAACGATGCCCTCGTACGCGGCGCAACGAACATGCACTATTCTTGGAGCAGTTTACCGCAGCCGAACGCCTCTGCCAAATGGTTCAGCCGTTCGCGGGCGGCAGCCGTTCGATCAGGCGTGCGATCTGCCGTTCCGTGGCAATCTCGTCAAGATCGAGGCGCGGCACAAACGAGCGGACGGTTCCGGCTCGGCTGGCCTGAGCGAATGCCCGCAACTGCCGCTCCAGCGCCGCTTCTGAAAAGGCTTCGGCAACCGATGCCGATGCGCCGAGGTTGCGCAGGAACGTCGCCCCACTGCCCTGTGGATGGCCACAAAACAGGATCGGTCGCTGCGCCGCAACCGCTTCGTACATCTTGCTCGTGATCGCTTCACGCGCCGGGCTCGACCAGACGAATTGCGCGGTACAGCTCGCGATTGCATCGAGAACCGTTTCGCGGGGAACCGTTCCGTGGAACACGACCGGCGCCGGGCACCGTGCTGCAAGTTCGTCAAGCTGGTGCTGAACGTCTGGCTCGATCGGACCGTAGAAATGCAGTTCAGCTTGCGGAAGGACGTCCGCGACGAACCGCAGCCAGACGTCCGGAAAACCCGGCGGAAAGCGAAAGCTCCAGAGCGTGCCTGCATGGACGAACCGGGGTGGCCCTTCGACTTCCCGTCGCCGCGCCTCGAGCCGGGCGCGTGTCTGCCGGTCGACGCCGTTACGAACCGCGAGGCTCTTCTCCGCGACCCACGCACCGACCCGCTCCCCGGCAAACTCGATCCCGATGTCATGGAACCAGGTCAACAAATCCGCAGATTGCATCACCCGGCGCTCGAGTCGGTCGTTGTACCAGCTATGGAATCGTGACACCGGGCCGTCGATCCAGCGGCGATGATCCCAGCTATCGCGGAAGTCGGCAACCCAGAACAGCTCCGGCACGCGAGCCTTGACTGCATGTCCGATCAGATGGGTGCTGTCGTACGGCGACGTCGTCAACAGAATGCCTGGAGCATCGTTCGCAAGCATCCGTACGACACGGCGATTCCAGAGACGCCGGTGGTCTGGCAGCTTGAGCAGGTCCCGAATTTTCAACGCGACGCCACGCGCGCCCCCGGCTCCAGCCGATCCTGCGGAGTTCTGGCCGCGACGGCGCACGATTCGACTCGGATCGAACACCGGCAATCGCACACACGAGACGCCTTCAGGCGCTTGCAGTTGCTCCTGATAAAACGGGTCGGTCGGTCGCGGCTCCGGAGTAATCACCCGGACTCGGTATCCCGCCTGCAGAAACTCCTCGGCCCACATCTGCATCTTGCGTGAGCCTGGCCCCCCGATTGGCGGCCAGTAATGTGTAACGATGTCGATCCGGCGTGTCAACGCCCTGGCCTATTCGAGTCCGAGTTCGAGCTTTGCCTCTTCGCTCATCATATCCATATTCCAGGGTGGATCCCAGACGAGGTCGACCTGGGCACCGGCGACCCCGGGTGTATTGGCAACCTTCATCTCGACTTCTCCGGGCAGCGATCCGGCGACCGGACACATCGGCGACGTCAGCGTCATCGTCACATCAACGAAACCTGCGTCGTCGACCGAGACATCATAAATGAGTCCCAGTTCATAAATATCGACCGGAATCTCGGGATCGTAGCAGGTCTTGAGCGTTTCGATCACGCGACGGCGCAGCTCGTGCCGGTCGATGGCCCCGCTCGTCTCGCTCTGCTCCGCCGCCTGGTCCGGCGTCTCGTTGGGATGGTCGCTCATCGTCGTACTCTCTCTGTCAAACGCCAAGCAGCCGCACCGCCTTGCGCAGTGCATCCGCAAGCTGATCCAGCTCTGCTGTCGTATTGTAAAACGCCATCGATGCCCGTGTCGTCGCCGGCACACCAAACCGTTCCATCAGTGGCTGGGTGCAGTGATGGCCGGCGCGCACGGCAACACCTTCCTGGTCGAGGATCGTGCTGATGTCGTGCGGATGGAGGCCGTCGATCACAAAGGACAGAACGGCCGCCTTGTTCGGAGCCGTACCGATCAGGCGCAGTCCCGGGATCGGTTCCAGCGCGGCCGTCCCATAGGCCAGCAGCTCCTGCTCACGCGCCTGGATCCAGTCGTAGCCGAGCGCCTCGACATAGTCGATGGCCGCACCGAGTCCGATCACGCCCGCGATATGCGGTGTGCCCGCCTCAAATTTGTGCGGCGGCTCATTGAACGTCGTTCCGGGAAAACGCACTTCGCGGATCATGTCGCCACCACCCTGCCACGGCGGCAGCCGGTCGAGCCATTCCCGTTGGCCATAGAGCACGCCAACGCCGGTCGGGCCGAACAATTTGTGTCCCGAAAACGCGTAAAACGTACAACCGAGGTCGCGCACATCCACGGCCTGATGCGGCACCGCCTGCGCGCCATCGAGCAGCGTCGGAACGCCCGCGGCATCCGCCAGCTCAACGACCTGGCGCACCGGATTGATCGTACCGAGCGCATTGGAAACGTGCGCGACCGAAACCAGGCGCGTGCGCTCGTTGAGCAAGCGCTGAAATGCCTCCAGATCGAGCTGACCGTCATCGGTCACCGGGATCACGCGCAGCACCGCACCGGTTCGCTCGCAGGCGAGCTGCCACGGCACGATATTGCTGTGGTGTTCCATCTCCGAGACGATGATTTCATCGCCGGGCTGCAG
>RFIY01000338.1 GCA_003695505.1 Candidatus Dadabacteria bacterium
CAGCTCCACGTCGATCGCCGGGGTACAGAATGCCTCCAGTGCGGCCTCCAGTGCATCGTCTTCCAGTTCGCTGAGCAGCCACGACGCAATCGCGTTCTGATACAGGATCTGTCCGCCGGGCGTCAGCACCACTGCGGCGTCGGGGTTGTTGTCAACCAGGCCACGGTATGTATGCTCCGAAGTCGCCAGCTCGCGCGTTCGTTCCTGAACGATCCGGTCCAGCTCTGCCAGTCGCGACGACAATGACTCGAGCTGCTCGCTCCGCTGGGGGTCACGCCGCCGTAATTGCTGTAACAGCAGCAGAAACGGTCGCCCTGCTGAATCGCCGTGAATGCGCGCAATGCAGGCCTGCAAGCCGCGCTCCAGAATGTCCGGCGTCACGGTGTCGGCCAGGAACACGGCATCCACATCCGGGATCGCTGGCGGAAGATCTTCGCAGACAAGCGCAAGAGCGACACGCGAGAACGACGGCTCGGCGCGCAGTTGTGCGCAAAGCCGGAGATCAAGCGGCTCGTCACAACGCCCGAAAACGACAAGCTGGGCGCCCTCTTCGGCCAGAATCGTCAGGGCGGCCAGAGGACGGTGGACGCGGCGCAAATGGAACCCATGCTCTGCCAGCGCCTGGCAGAACACTTCCGGCAGGTCACCAACAATGATTGCCTGCCAATGTTCGCGCGCGGCAGTGCTCATGAAGCCCAGGCGGTATCGGCTTCTGGTTCCTGACCAAGCGGATCGAAACTGCCGAACGTCGCCGGAACGCAACGCGTCCCGCTGTCGAGCATCAGTGCGCCGCCGCCGGTTGCGCGCGCCCGCTTCGCCTGACATTCGGCGACACAGATCGCCGAGCGCAGGCCAATAAGTGAAAACTCTGTCGCGGTCGCGACGCCGGCCGACAAAGACAGGGCGTAGCCAGACGGCAGGAATCCGGCGGATGCCTCACGAATCGCTCGCAACGCATACCGAGTTGCACTGCGCTCGCCGCGATCAGGCGTCGCCACGAGAAACGGGGAATTGTGCCCCCGCGCGAGCAACATGCCACCAGGCAACGACCGGTACATCATCATGGCGATTTCCCGCATCAGGTCGAGCAGGTCGCGCGACGAATGTTCCGACGCGAGGGCAGCGAAACCGTCGATCTCGAAGGCCGCGAAGGCGACGATCGTGGGGCGAGCCCGGAGAATGTCGTCGATGAGCTGCATGGCGGTCGGCAATGCGGTCACCGGATCAACGGCTGACTGTTCCGGTTCGGCGGCGGATTGAAATGTCGTACGCATAAGCCTTGTCCTTTGCGGATAGGGATCGGATGGTGCGGACACCAATTTGCAATGGGCGTGCCAAATTTCCTGTATCAAATTGGGACGCAGAATTGGCACGCCAGTTGCAACTGCCGTCGCGTAATGACGCAACCGAAAGGATGTACCCGATGTTCCTGCAAACACTGAAACCGTGGACAACAGCCGCAGCCGCCCTGGCCGTCATCGGCATCACCTTGCCCACCACGCACGCCACCGCCGACGAGCCCCTGCAGATCCGTGCACGGCAAATCGTGCGCATCGACGGCGAAGCAAAACCCGTCGTGCGCAAGGAAGTCGTGATGACCGACGTGCAGTTCGAAGACCTGCGTCCGGATGAAATCAGTCTGACGGCGACCGCATTCGCGGCAATGAACCGTCAGTTCGAGCTGTTACACCGCAATGATTTCATCCGCTATGTGACCGCACACCGCCGCCTGGCCGATCTGCGTGAACAATATGCGACATTGCGCAAGGCCATCCGCGACCCGAAGGCGCTCGAAGAAGCCCGCGAAGTCTTCCGCCTGGCGGCAGCCGAGGCGCTACGCGAACTTGGCATGACGTTCAAGGAATACAACGAAATCGCACTGGTGATTCGCAGCGACAAGGAACTGACGCGACGATTCGAGGCGGTCACGACCTCCATGGCATGGCGTGCCCAGGAAGGCCGAATGACGAACTGATTCCTCCGCGTCCCGCGTAAACGCGCCGCCTCAGGCCTCTCCGAAAAATGGAGAGGCCTTCTTTGTTCCTGGTCTCACCAGACAACGGGGTGGCGTTCAGTTCACGCCGCCACAACAGCGGTCGAAGCGGCGACCGCTGCCGCACGGACACAGCATCGACATGCCCATCGGCATGACCGACACCGCCTGCGGACTGCGCTGCGACTGCTCGTCGAGCGCGCCGCTGATCATTTCGGTAAAGCGGGCAATATAGATCGCACGATCGTGCAACGATTCGGGACGCAATCCGGTTTCGCTCATCACACGCTCCGCCATATCGAGCGCCTCGGTGCGTATGCCGCAGTCGCAACGCTCGTGGGCCTGCGGCAAATACTGTTGCAGATCTGCTGCAAGGCCGCGGGCGTGCGGCAGATGCCCCGCGTCCGCCAGCCAGACCAGAAACGTTTGTAGCACCGGTCCGAAAGCAGCATCGTAACCGGCTGGTTGCGCCACATCGTGCGGCAACAACTCCCCAAACAGGAAGTCGAGTCCCGATGCGGACCATTCTTGCGGGGTCTCACCGACCTCGACCAGCATCATCAGAACGAAGTTGCGCAGAATCCCCAGCGAAAGCATCTGCTGATCTGCGCTGAGCTGTTCAAACGCGTCGCTTGCGCGAAACGCATCGAATGCGCGAGCAAACCAGTCGCTGACCAGACGCATGACGGCCTCTGGCAATCCTTCGGGACCCCATGGGCCGTACGCGTCAGGCTGGTTTTCTGGCTGCTCGGATGTCTTGCTGTCGCTGGTCACACTTGCCTCATCCGTGGCTCCCGTTGTACAGTCAACGAGAAGGCGCTCGCCCCGGCTGTTTGCCGCTGGCGACACATGCGATGCTTACAGCATGCCACAACGGGACACATGATGAACGCGTATTTCCAGGCTCTCGTCGAACGCGCGCCGTGGGCGGCCGAACTGATCGGGCTGGCCGGCCTTTTACTCGGCGCATTTCTTGCCGATGTCATCGCGCGCCGCGTCGTACTGTCGCTCGTGCGTACGGCGGCGGCACACAGCCGCGGACGTTGGGACGATGCGCTGGTCGAACACCGGGTCTTCGATCGGCTCGCCCATCTGGCGCCCGCGGCGGTCATCTACAGCGGCGCGCCGCTGCTGAATGCGCTGCCGGACAGCGGCGCCGCAATCGTGCAGCGCATCGCCCTGGCTGCCATGACGATCATCGCCGTCCGAACGTTCGAAGCGTTCCTCGACGCGGTCAATGCCATCTATATGCAGACACCCGACGCGCGGCGGCGGCCCATCCGTGGCTATCTGCAGGTCATCGCGCTGGTCGCCTGGCTGTTTGCGGCAATCCTCGTCGTCGCCATCCTGCTCGACCGTTCGCCGCTGGCCTTCCTGACCGGACTGAGCGCGCTGTCGGCCGTTCTGCTGATCGTGTTCAAGGATACGTTGCTGTCCCTGGTCGCCAGCGTCCAGCTCACCTCCAACGACATGATCCGTGTTGGCGACTGGATCGAGGTTCCGCAGCAGAACGCCGACGGCGAAGTCACCGAAATCCTGCTGCACACCGTCAAGGTGCGCAACTGGGATCTGACCACGACGACCATTCCGACGTATGCACTCGTGTCGAGCGGTTTTCGCAACTGGCGCACCATGTCGGAATCAGGTTCACGACGAATCCGTCGCTCATTGATGCTCGACATGACGACCGTGCGCCACCTGGCCGATGAGGAAGTGGAGGCATTTTCGCGCTGGGAACTGCTGCAGGACTACATGACACGAAAGCGCGATGAACTGGAGGCCTTCAATCGATCTCGCGCAGCCGCTGGTCATCTGGTTGCCGAACAGCGCAGGCTGACGAACATCGGCACCTTTCGTGCGTACGTCCAGGCGTATCTGGCCTTCCGCGACGACATTCGACACGACCTGACCATGCTGGTTCGGCTGCTCGAACCCGGCCCCGATGGTGTCCCGCTGCAGATCTACTGTTTCACGGCCACGAGTGCGTGGCTCGATTACGAACGCATCCAGTCGGATATTTTCGATCATCTGCTCGCAATCGCCGACGCGTTCGATCTGCGCGTCTACCAGCGCCCATCGGGCGCCGACCTTCGATCACTCACCATTCCCGGTAAAGGGTGAATCGTCCCGTCTGGTCGTGTCGCTCTGCGGCTTCGGAAACGGCTGGAGAGGTGCCGGCGGCGGCGAGGTGCGTGGGAGTTCAATTCGGGCAGGGGTCTCCGCCGTCGCCGCTGACGCATCCGCATCAGCGGGTGCTCCATCAGGCGTCCCCACCGACAGCGGCGCGGCCACCGGTTCCGGCCTGGACTCGATCACCGTATGAACGCGCGTACTCTGAAGGTCTGGCAACTCCCAGTCCATCGCACACGGATCCGGATATTGATCCTGGAAACGTGCCGCATGCCCCAGCCACGCCTTGCGCAGATCCTGCTCATGCTGCGCGGCAGTGCGGGCGGCTACAGCCGTCCTGTCACGCGCCTTCTTGCGTTTGGCCACGACGCGATCCCAGCGACCAACGGCCTTGTCATGATCCTCCCGTAGATAACCGGGTTGCTGCATGACCGCGGATAGCCTCGCGCGGCTCAGTGTGGCTTCCCGCCAGCGCCACGCGGCATGCGCGGCCCGGACCTCGGCCCGGCGCGCCCGGACTGCCCCCGCCCGCCAGTCGGCTTCTGCTTCGTGGACATCTGCAAGCGCCGTAAATCGTTGTTGGCAGTAGATGAGCGCTGTCCGCTGATCGGATGCAAACCGCAGCCCGGCCTCGGTCGCGCGTTCACGCGCCCATGCGGCAATCGCTGGCGCCGCGCGGCGGCGTGCGCGCACGGCATCCTCGGCCGCCTCGGCAATAGCGAGTTGCCGACGGCGGAATTCCCATTCCGTCGCGGCGTCCTGCGTCGCGGCCTCCAGCGGTTGTAAATCCCGCCGGACTTCCGCCGGCAGGGTTGCAACCTGCTCCGGGTCCGGGCGCTTCGCAAAGACCGCGCACCCCCCGGATAGCACCGCGGCCATGAATGCTGCCATGTACCGAAATCGGTCGTGCGCCATCAGAAATGGTCGCGCAGGCCGCGCAATGTCCGAAACACGGTGGCCGGATCGCTCGCAGGTGCCCCCGCCGCGCGCGCGGCGGCGATGACCGTTGCCTCGCCACAACGCAGGAACGGGTTGATTTCGCGTTCTTCTCCGAGTGTGCGCCACGGTATGTCTTCACCTGCCGCGCGACACTGGCGAACCATCTCAATCGTTGCCGCGATCGCGGCGTTTTCGGGTTCAATCGTCTGCGCAAACGCCAGATTTTTGTCTGCGTAGTCGTGCCCCCAGGCGAGACGCCAGTGTGCGTCAAACTCGGCAAGCCGAACGACCACCGTCTCGTAAAGCTGGTCTACGTTTCCACCGAAATTCGGGTTGCCGCAGCCGGCCAGAAACAGCACATCGCCAACCACCAGCACGTCGCTCCAGGTGGCAATAATATGGGCCGGATGGTGACCGGGTGCTTCATGAATGCGGCAACGCTCGTCGCCAAGCGCGATCTCGTCACCATCGATGACCGTACAAATATTCCCGGTCACATCGGATGCCCCACGAGGATGCACATACACGGGCACATCGAACTCCCGCACGATGCCGGCAACGCCATTGGTGTGATCCCAGTGTGTGTGCGTGATCAGGATGCCAGCGGGCGACAGCTCCCGGCTCGCGCATTCCCGAAGCACCGCCGCCGGATCGAACGGATCGACAATGAGACATTCGGTACCGCTGGTCAGCAGATACTGATAGTTGTCCCCGGTTGCAACACGAAACCGGACAATTGCGGCATCATCCATCGGCATCCGCCTGTTGACGAAGCGCGGAAAAGCGCTTCAGGAACTCAGCGCGGCTTCGGCCTGTTCCAGGCGTTTTTCGAAGCGGTCGAGCTGACGCTCGAGCTTGCGCAGGCGGCTGGAAACCTTGTCCAGATCGCCCTTGGTGACGAGACCCAGATTGTGCGCCGTTTCATCGCGAACCTGGTCGACGCGCTGGCGGCTCTCCATATAGGTCTGCATCGCCTTCGCGACCATCGGACGGGTACGTTCGTCCTGCATCAGCTTCATGATTGTTTCCTGCGCGCGCGCCTGAAACTGTTTCTGCAGATCCCGTGGCAAGGGCATAGACATCCATCCTTCTGGACCGGGTTGTTCGCGGTGCGGCGACATTGCCGCCGAATGTTGTTCAGGGTACCGAACGGCACGGGCTTCCGTCAACCGCATCGCCGTCGTCCGATCAGTCCGGGCGTGCCTCAGCGGGGACGTTCCTGGGCCGCGAACGTCGCATCGTTGACCTTGCTGGCAACCAGCAGAAACGCGGTGTGCCCGACCATCCGGTCGGCCGGCCGCATGCGACCGGGAAACAGCTTCCACTCTCGTTCGAACAGCTCGATCATCCGGCGGCGCACGAATCCGGCGCGGAACAGCGCCTGATCGGTGCGTACGATCTGATCGACTGTTGGACTCAGGCTGACCCACGGCGCCCCACCCGACAGGGCGGCGTGCGCTGCCGGGACGAGATCCCACGGTGCCGGCACATCCACAAACACACCATCAAGGCCCGTGACGCCGAACCCTTCACTGGCGACATCGCGCAGTTCGAAATCGACCCGGCCGGACAGCCCGGCGCGCGCAATATTCTTGCGCGCCTGTTCGAGATGTTCCGGCTCGCGCTCCCGCGAATAGACACGACCGCCGTCTCCGACGAGTGACGCCAGCAATGTCGTCATGGCGCCACTGCCGCTGCCCACTTCACCATAGCGCCCACCCGAGCGAACGCCGAGTTCGAGTGCGATGCGCCCGGCTTCCCGATTGTAGACAACCGTCGTTCGGCGTTTGATGCGGTTCAATGTCAGGGCATGCGTCGGTCGCAGCACCGCCATGTCAACGCCCTTGCGTGTGCGGAGGACATCTCCCCAGTGCAATTCAGCGGGAAGATCGAGCAGCCCATGATGACACTCGAACCGGCCACCCGGACGATAGACATGCAGATAGGTGGCGCGATCATCACGGTACAAAATGATTTGCGCACCGTCGGGGACGCGGTCACTGATGGATCCAGACATCGTTTATTCTTTCATTCAGAACCCGGTTGCCGGTTTATTGCGGCAACAGATCGGGTTGTGCGCTGTTGCGAACATTGCTCGTCTATCTTTATACTTAAACATGGGTCATCAGCGTCGCAAACAAGGTTTGCACGCCGCGAATATGGAGGCAACGTTTGGCGGAGGCAACCGCCAGAATCCTGGTGGTCGACGACGAAGAAAGCGTGCGGGACATCCTGCGAGACTTTCTGACATTCGAGGGGTATGTCGTCGCACTGGCTGCGGATGGTCGCGAAGGCATCGAGGCCGCGTTTACCGAACCGTTCGATCTGATCCTGACGGATCTGGAAATGCCGGAAATGTCCGGCCTCGAATTTCTCGCTGAACTGCAGACCCTGCGCAACCCGCCGCCAACGATCATGATGACGGGCTACGGCACCGTTGAATCCGCGATCGAGGCCATGAAGGCCGGTGCGCGTGATTACATTCTCAAGCCGTTCCAGATCGAGGAACTCGCTCATCTGATCGAGCGAACCCTCGACCACGCACGACTCGAAGCGGACAATGCGCGCCTGCAGCAACTGGTCTCGCTTTATCAGGTCAGCGAACGGCTCAACAGCGCGACCTCCCGGGACGAGATCGCGGACGTGCTCGTGCAGGCCGCTGCCAATGAGTACGGCGCCGATGCGTTCTGCTTCTGGGAACTGGACACCGGACAATGGGAACGGGTGCGCGTCTGGCCCGATCCGCTGCCCGATCATGATTTCGAGACATTCCTGAATTCTTTTGACTCGCTCGAACTGTTACGCTCGTTCCACGAAGACCAGCCATTGCTGTTGTCGGGCGCGGGGTTCGACCGTTATTTCCATGAGGCCAATGGCCGTCCTGCGGCGGGTATGATTGTCCCGCTGCGGTCGCACGGCCGGGTCACCGGGATGCTCGCCGCGTTTTCGTTCAGCCGCGCGAGGACTTTCACCGAATCAGAACGGCGCACGTTCCAGATCTACTCGGATCGCGCCGCTGTCTGCCTGGCCAATGTGCGCCTGCAACAACACCTCCAGCAAACCTTTATGCAGACGATTCAGGGGCTCGTTGCGGCGCTTGAAGCGAAGGACGAATACACCCGCGGGCACAGCGAGCGCGTCGCCCAGTGGGCGCAGATCATCGGCGAGCTGTACGGACTCAGCGAACAGGCGCTCGATGACCTGCACCGTGCCGCCCTGCTCCACGACATCGGCAAGATCGGCCTGAATCTGGACGCACTGAACCGGCCCGGCAAGCTGACCGACGAAGAGATCGAAAACTTCAAACTGCACACGCTGATCGGCAAGCGCATCCTCGAACCGGTCGAGTTCCTGCAAGGTTCACTGCCTGCCGTGACGCACCATCACGAACGCTGGGACGGCAACGGCTATCCGCTTGGACTCGCCGGTAAGGAAATTCCGCTTGGCGCGCGCGTCCTGGCCGTCGCAGACGCCTTCGAGGTGATGATTACCGATCGCGTCTATCGAAAAGCGCTGACGCTGCAGGAAGCGCGCGATGAACTCGCGCGTAGCGCGGGTTCCCATTTCGACCCGGCCATCGTCGAAGTTTTTCTCGAATGGCTCGATCAATTCGATTCCGTAGACGAACTTCCCGTCAAGGGCGGGCGCCGTCGCGATACCGTACGCCCGCTGCATTCAGCCGGCGCCGACACGACACCCGAGAACAGCAGCGAACAAGCTGGCGGAGCGGCCTGACGCCGCATTCAGCCCGCGCGGTCGGTCCGTGTGAGAATCCCCCCGCGCAGCGGGTACAATGACCCTCGTCATGGCCACTCCTGAACAACGTTCCGCTCCCCATCAGTCCGACGCCGAGCGCGCCGTCCTGGGCGCCGTGCTGCGCGACAACCATCAGATGGACAATCTTGTCGATGTCCTGTCGCCCGACGATTTCTATGTCGGCATCCACCGCCGCATGTTCGCGGCGATGCAGGAGCTCAATCGCCGCGGCGAACCGATCGACACCGTGACGCTCGTCGAAGCCATCGACCGTGACGCGCTCGACGAAGCCGGCGGCGTCGGCTACATCACGGATCTGTTCGATATGACGCTGCCGGGCACCGATCCGATGTATTACGCGGGGATCGTCGCCGAAAAGTCGCGGAGGCGGCAACTGGTCCATATCGCAACAGAGGTTGCCGGACGCGCCTATGACCCGGACGAACCGGTCGACGAGCTGGTAGGCGAAACCGAACGTCGACTGATCGAACTGACGGAGTCATCGGATACCCGCCCGTACCACAACATCGCCGACCTCGCGGCCGAGGCGGTCAAGACGATCGAATCCCGCTGGAACAAGGAACTGGTCGGACTCGACACCGGCTTTACCGATCTCAATGAAAAGACGGGAGGCCTTCATCCGAACGAACTGATCATCATCGCGGCGCGGCCCGGGATGGGCAAGACGTCGTTCGCGCTCAACGTCGCCATGAATGCAGCCAGTCTGTCCAAGAAAGGCGTTCTGTTCTTCAGCCTCGAAATGGGCGCCGAGCAGCTCGTGCAACGTCTGCTGTCGAGCGAATCGGGCATCGACCAGCAGAAGCTGCGCAAGGGGATCTTTTCGCGGCAGGAATGGCCTGCGATCATCGACGCCGCTGGACGGCTGGGCCAGATTCCGCTGTTCATCAACGACACGCCTGCGCTGACCGTGCCCAAGATTTTCGCCAGCGCCCGCCGGTTGATCGCCGACCTGCGGCGCAACGAGGCCGTCGACGGACTGGGGCTGATCGTCGTCGACTATCTGCAGTTGATGAGCGCCGGCCGCAAGGTCGATCGCCGCGACCTGGAAGTCGGCGAGATCAGTCGCGGCCTGAAGCTGCTCGCCAAGGACCTGCAGATTCCGGTTATCGCGCTGAGCCAGCTCAATCGCAGCCTCGAAAGCCGCTCGGACAAACGACCGATGCTCAGCGACCTGCGCGAGTCCGGCGCGATCGAGCAGGACGCCGACGTCATCATGTTCATTTATCGTGACGACGTCTACCACGAGGACTCCGATCGGCCCAACGTCGCCGAGATCATTATCGGCAAGCAGCGAAACGGCCCGCTCGGTACGGTCGAACTCCGGTTCACGCCTGAATTTACACGATTCGACAACCTCGACCGGATTCATGATGTCCCTGGAGGCACGCCGGGAGGCTACCCCTCAGCGATCGAACCCCTGCCGTGACGGAAGCGCCGGTCATCGTCATCGGCGGCGGCCTCGCTGGCTGCGAAGCTGCGTGGGCGCTTGCGCAGCGTGGTATCGACGTCGAGCTTTTTGAAATGAGACCCGGCACGGCGACGCCGGCCCACCGCACCGGCGATCTCGCCGAACTCGTCTGCTCCAACAGCTTCCGTGGCGCCGCGCCACATCAGGCACCAGGCCTGCTCAAAGAGGAAATGCGGCGCCTTGGCTCACTCGTGATGCAGGCCGCAGCCGCTGCGGAAGTACCCGCCGGCGGGGCGCTGGCCGTGGATCGTGAACTCTTTTCGTCCTGGATCACCGAACGCATCGCCGCCCATCCACGAATCACGCTACGCCGCGAGCGCGTCGATGCATTGCCGGAGACGGGCGACGTCATTGTCGCCACGGGCCCCCTGACCGACGCCGCACTTCAGGCCGACCTGGAACGCCGACTCGGATCCTCGGCGCTGGCGTTTTACGACGCGATCGCACCGGTCGTCACGCGCGATTCGATCGATTGGGAACACGCCTATCTCAAAGACCGCTGGCAGGACGATACAACCGGGGCCGCCTACGTCAACTGCCCGCTCGATCGCGCGACCTACGAGCGGTTTGTCGCGCGCATTCTGGAAGGGCCGTTCGTTCCCTACAAGGCCTTCGAAGAAAACATTCGCCATTTCGAAGGCTGCCTGCCGATCGAGGAGATGGCCGCGCGTGGCATCGATACGTTGCGCCACGGTCCGATGAAGCCGGTCGGTCTCAAACACCCGGAAACCGGCGAACTGCCGTGGGCGGTCGTGCAGCTCAGACCCGACAACCGCGCCCAGATCCTGCTCAATCTGGTTGGCTTCCAGACGAAAATGACCTGGGACGCCCAGAAGGATGCGTTTCGGATGATACCCGCCCTGCGCAACGCGACGTTCGTACGCCTGGGGAGCATGCATCGCAACACCTTTATCGACAGCCCGCGCCTGCTCAACGCCGATCTGTCGTGGCGTTCGGATCCGCGGATCCGTTTCGCGGGACAGATGACCGGCGTCGAAGGGTACATCGAAAGTGCGGTCAGTGGCCTGATCGCCGGTCTCGCGACCGCCGCGGCACGCCTTGGCGAACCATTCGCGCCGCCCCCGCCGGAAACGGCGACGGGCGCGTTGTTGCACTATATCTCCGACCCGGTCGTCGATCCGTTCCAGCCGATGAACATCAATTTTGGCCTGTTTCCGCCGCTGCAACTTGCCGACGGCAAACGTCCGCCCAAAGGGCGCGCCCGTCGAGCGTTGTACGC
>RFIY01000339.1 GCA_003695505.1 Candidatus Dadabacteria bacterium
CCACTCGCCGCGCTGCGGCACGAAAACGGTCATCTCGGCCCCGAACCGCGATCCGGCCGCAAGGAGGTGCCGGAGTCACCGAAAGCGCTGGCAAATTGGTGATGCTCGTACCTCGGCTTGGGGAACCCCCAAGGCCTCGCGCAAGATTCAAGACCTGACCTCTTTGCGCATCACCACCGTTACTACCGCTCGCACGCTATCGCCTCCGGTATTCCAGCGGTTTGCCATTCGCCAAGTTCGGCACCTTCACGTCACAATACCACCCCATTGCGCCGACCACCGCACCGCTGCGCGGTCAAAACCGCAGCGTCAGTCCGGCCGTGGTCGTGCCGCTCCTGTTTGCTGCAACCCATGGGCGCAGCGACCAGCGCGCCTGCTGGTACGGTCCCCGCCGCAGCGTCCTCCGCGTCGCAATCGCCGGTGTCAGCGTCCACAGGCCGAGGTGGGTAACTTGGGGCGCCCAAAACTGGTTGATGTCCACCAGTTCCCAGCCAATTTCCTCACTGGCATCGCCCGGTAGCAGGGTCGCGAGCCACGACAGGGCAAACAAACCACCCGCCCCCGCTGTAAGAACCCAGCCGGCGCGCCACGCCTTGCGGGAGCGAGATTCCAGCAAAGCGCGCCGCTGGGCATCCTTCGGTTCCCGCTGGCGTGCACCGCCGATAATCAGGCCCAGGCCGGCAAATGTGCCTGCCTCTCCCAGGGCCACAAGAGTCGATGCCCCTGCTATGCTCGCACCGGAACCTTGTTCGTAGAAGATTGGCGGCACCAACCACCCTACACCGCCATATTTCATTGCCTCGCCCAGAGACAGGACGAGCGCTCCGACTACCTTCTTCTTTCGCGGCGACCATTGATACGAAGGATCCGCCCGCACCGGCGCTGCCAACAGGCAAAGCAAGACCACCACAATCACCCCACGCATGCCTATTTCCTCCTGTACTCGAGTGGATGGCCATTCGCCAGATTGGGGACCTTCTCATCACAATACCAGCCCATTACCCCGTTTGCCGCCACATAGATGCCACTGCCACCGCGGAAGTTGCAGTTCCTGTTCAGATCAAGGCTGTGGCTGGAAATTTCGGTCAAGCGGATGTCGCCTGGCAGCAGAGGATTGTCCACATCGTCGCTCGCCGAATCCGGCACCAGATCCACCCGATACAACCGCAAACGGTCTTCCGTAACCTGATTGTTCCCCATCCCGATGTAGTAGATCGCCTTTGTCCCGCACTCCTGGATCAGATTGCCATTCTGAAAGGCGGCATTGCCATCTGGCCAGCGACCCTGCAAATGATTCGGATCACCCTTGTCCCAATGTTGCACCAGCGTCCATCGGGTCGTTGGCTGAATCGGGTTGTTGTTGTCCGACAGATAGAACCAGCCTTCGTCGTCGCCCGCACCGAACGTCATCAACAGGTACTGCCCGCTGAGCAAGCGAATCAGTGCGGTGTGATTGACGCGGATCCGATTGGCGGCACTTGCCGCCGGATAGTCGAATGCCGGATCATGCAAGGCAATGGCCTGGACCACATTCATTGCCAGGCCGCCGCCTTGGCCGCCGCGAAAGACATAGATCAGCACATAGCCGGTTCCGGCGCACAAGGATCCGCCATCGCACTTGACGGCCACCGCGACTTCCCCACCACCATAATTGTGGAGGCCGCCCGGATGACGCCCAAACTGAACCGTTGTCTCCTGCCATGTGCTGTTTTCCATCGACTCGAACCAGCGCGCGTCGCCATGTTTCTGGACGTTGTCGGCCCAGAACGCACCAGACAACGACTCCGCCGCAACGCCGGGACGGGGGAAAAACTCGGTAAAGATGAGACCGGCCTTGCGCACTTCCCTGTTGTCATTCCGGCTAAGTACAAGCCAGGTATCGTTCATCGCGCTATCGTACTCGCCGGGGAGTAACCTGCCGAGCCCCTGGATATGACCCTGGCTTGACCCCCAATCTCTGTTTTTGTCCAGCCCCGGCACATCATAGTCGGCCGACAACTGCCGGTTCGTGCGATTCCGGATCAGGTCATCGAACGTCTGAACGACGTTGGGCACGCAGACCTGCTCGCCCTTCTTGCCGTAGACCGTGTTGCCGGTTCCGAGCATCCGGATCTGCACGGGCGGTGGCGAGCCTGGGCCGGGTCGACCGTAGATCGTTACGCGACCGCGACCGCTGAAGTCCGGCGCACCAATACCGAGTTCATCGCCGACGGTCGTATTCGTGTCACCGAGGTTCGCCACGGTGCGCCCGAACAGGCCGCCACTGCCGTTGAGGACACGCGGAATCGGATCAAGACCCGTTGGCGTCCCGAAGAACACGAACGCGCGTCCCGTGCCCCCGCTGCTGCCCGGCGCACCGGCGGCGAGATCACCGCGTCCGTCGCCGTCGAAATCACCGACCGCGACGGACGTCCCGAACTGGTCGAGGCGATCGAGCACGCCCTGCAACAGCAGCACCTGGCGCCGGTCACGACTTATCCCGTCGCTTCCGCCCCAGAACACGACCACCGCACCGCGAAAATCGCGCTGCGCGATCGGCGCGCCGACGACAAGATCATCGAAGCCGTCATCATTCAGATCCGCGCCGCCGGCGACGGCCCGGCCAAACCACGTCGGCGCACCCGCCGCGGGCAGCGGCACGATTGTGTCACCCTGACTGTTGCGAATCTCGGTTTTGTTGCTGTTGGTCAGACCGCCCGGACCGCCGTAGTAGACAAAGACCTTGTCGCCGTCAAATGTCCCAATGGCGACATCGCCATAACCGTCACCGTTGACATCGCCCAGATCGGCCAACGCGACGCCAAAATAATCAAAAGACGGATCCACCGTAGGCGCGAGCAAAGGCACCGGATTGCCATACGTTCCGGCCGCAGTGCCGTAATAGACCCAGACGCGGCCCCGAAACGTCAGGATGCCCTGCGAATAGAAGGGCTCGCCAACTAGCAAATCGTCGCGGCCGTCCCCGTTGACGTC
>RFIY01000008.1 GCA_003695505.1 Candidatus Dadabacteria bacterium
GAAATCGAAAAAGCGCACCCCCTGCTCGTCAACCTGTTCCTGCAGGTATTCGATGAAGGCTGGCTCACAGACGGTCGTGGCAAGAAGGTCTGGTTCAGCGACACGATCATCATCATGACGAGCAATCTTGGGAGCGAGCAGTTCAGCCGGACGCTGACGCCGCTTGGATTTGCGCGCGAGAATCAGCCGTTCACGCAGGTACAACAGCAGGTGGAGAAAGTCGCGGAGCAGCGGTTCAGTCCCGAATTTCTCAACCGCATCGACGAAATCATCGTCTTCCAGCCACTTGGGCAGGCGCAGGTCCGCGAAATCACGCGACGCTATCTGACCGCCCTGGAACAGCATATCGCCGGTCTCGGCAAATTGCTCCTTGTCGACGAGGCCGCCATCGACCGCCTGGCCGAAATCGGATTCAGCGCAAAATACGGCGCGAGATTCCTGAAACGCCGCATCGATCAGGAAGTCAAGATCCCGATCACCATGCACTGGGAAGAGGCCGACCAGTTCCGCGTCACGACGGATGGCGAACGACTCATCGTCGAACCTGCCGTCAGTTCGATGCCCGTCATCATTTAGAGGGTCGGGCCGCCCGCCCCGGCGGCTACGAACTCGCGACGCCCTGGACCGGGCGCCACGGCGACGATTCGACCGACTGGCCGGATTCATGCAGATTCCATCGGCAGACGCCGTCCACAAAAGTCATTACGACGCGACCTTCGAAATCCCATCCATCAAACGGGCTGTTGCGGCTGCGACTGCACCCGCTCGCAGCGTCATAACGCCAGTGCAGTTTGCGGTCAATGAGCGCAAAATCGGCCGGCTCGCCTTCGCTCAGCGGAGCTGGTTTCTGCCCCAGCACGCGCCGGGGCGCCGCGGTCAACCGTTCCACCAGCGTCGGCAGATCCAGGACGTCCTCGTCTACAAGACGTAGCGCAAGGGGCAACAATGTCTCAAGCCCGATGATCCCGTCGGGGGCGGCTTCGAACGGCTGATCCTTCTCGTGAGGCGCATGCGGCGCGTGATCGGTGGCGATCGCATCGATGATCCCGTCGGCCAGTGCCTGTCGCAGCACCTCCACGTCGTGCGCCGTACGCAGCGGCGGGGCCATTTTTGCGTGAGTACCAAGCTCCTCGACGGCCTCATCGGTCAGAAACAGATGATGTGGACAGACTTCTGCGGTAATCCGAACGCCGTCTTCACGCGCCCGGCGGATCAGCTCGACACCTCCAGCCGTCGTGACGTGTTGCACATGGAGATGGGCACCCGTGAGTCGGGCCAGCAGGATGTCACGGGCCAACGCGATCTCTTCCGCCTCGCGCGGGTTTCCTGGCAACCCGAGCCGGACAGCCACGGGGCCGGCATTCATCACACCGCCAGCCCGCACGCTACGATCCTCGCAGTGCGGCAGAACCGGCAAATCCAGCGACGCCGCGTATTCCAGCACCCGACGCATCACACCAGCGACGGGCACGGTATTACCGTCATCGCTGACAGCGACACATCCGGCCTCGCGCATCAGGCCATAGGGGGCCAGTTCCTTGCCTTCAAGACCGATGGTCGCGGCACTGACGGGCAGCACGCGCGCCCATCCCACGGTCCGCGCGCGTTCCCGAATGTACTGGGTCACCTCGGGACAATCATTGACTGGTTGCGTGTTGGCAAGACAGACGACGCTGGTGACGCCCGAGGCCACCGCAGCGCGCGTACCGGTTTCGATGTCTTCCTTATAGGTCAGACCAGGATCTCGCAAATGCACATGCAGATCACAAATGCCCGGAATCATCAGCAAACCGTTTGCATCCAGTACCTGACCGTGCTCGGGACGCCAGTCGGGATCATCGATCCATGCCTCAACTGCTCCGTTCCGGACATGCAACGTACGTGCCGCCGCAGCCTTGCCAGGCCGCGCGACCTCCGCACCGATCACCCAGAATTCCTCAGGTACCTGCATGGACTCGCTCCACGATCTGCTCATCACTCCCGCCGAGCGCCCAGTAAAGCACCGCCATTCGCAGCGCCACACCGGTCTGCACCTGCGTCTGTATCTGGCTCCGATCCGCATCGTACAACAGGTCGGGAGCCAGCTCCATGGCCCGGTTCACCGGCCCGGGGTGCAGCAGAGGCACGGCCTCTCCGTGTTGCTGCAGTCGCGCTCGCGTCAGGCCGTACGTCCGAAAATAGTCAAGCTGGCTCGACAACCATGGTCCTCCCTGCTGACGCCGCTCCTTCTGAACGCGCAGCGCCATAACCGCGTCGGCACCCCGAAGGCCCGCATCCAGATCCGATGTCAGCTCGCAACCAAATGCTTCGACGAGGCCTGGTTCAAAAAACTGTCGCGGCCCAACAAGGCGAACCCTGTGCCCGAGCGCGCGGGCTGCCCAAAGATGTGACCTTGCCACGCGGCTACGCGCGACATCACCTACGATCACCAGAAGCCGATCCTCAAAGCGCCCCTGCCACAGTTGTGCAAGCACACAAAGATCGAGCAGCGCCTGGGTCGGGTGCTCGTTCGTACCATCGCCTGCGTTGATCACGGGCTCTTCGAGATGCTGCGACAGATACGCCGGCATCTGCGAATGGCCATCGCGCACGACCATACAGTCCGCACCGAGTGCAGAAATCGTCTTGGCCGTGTCGAGGATCGTTTCGCCCTTTGCGAGACTGCTGCCGCTGGCAGAGAAATTCAGTACATCGGCGCCGAGGCTCTTGGCCGCCAGTTCGAAGCTCATCCTGGTTCGCGTGCTGTTCTCGAAAAACATCAACGCGATTCGCCGTCCCCGCAATGCGGGCACTTTCGCAACGGGTCGCTGGAGGATTTCCTGCATCGCGCGAGCGTGGCGAATCCAGGCCAGAATCTGCTCGCCCGCTACGCCGCGCAGCCCAAGCAGATCAGGCACCGGTCAGCTCCGTATCGGGTCGTGCGACTGCGATCACCTCATCGCGAGGGTGGCCCTGTTCGACAAAGCGGACAAGGCAAAGTTCATCCCGATCCAGATCAATCACCTGCCCGCAGTAGTCCGGCTGGATGGGTAGCTGGCGGTTGCCACGGTCGATCAGCACGGCCAGACGAACCGTCGCGGGCCGACCGTAGTCGAGCAGCGCCGCCAGCGCCGCACGAATCGTTCGTCCCGTAAACAGAACATCATCGACAAGTAGCACGTTCTTCCGCGTCAGATCAACGGGGATATCGCTGTCGCGAATCTCGGGCCAGTGCTGCCGATGACCAAAATCATCCCGGTACAGGGTGATATCAAGCGCGCCGATGCCGTCAATGGCGATATCGCGGCTGCGCAGGCCGGCCTCGAGCCGCCGCGCAAGAACATCGCCGCCTTCCCGGATGCCGACAATGACGAGCGGTTCTTCGCCGGCGCTCGCGATTTGCTCGGCCAATTGCTCTGTGAGCGCGGTCAGCGCCTCAGCGTCAACGAGAACGCGCTCCGACATCAGGACGTGGACGCGCCCAGTTCGGCGACCAGTGCGTCCATCTGTTTGCGTGCGGTCGCTTCCGTTTTGACTTCGCTCAGAATATATGGATCGACCTGTGGTTGCAGCGCGTTCCAGGCGCGGACGACCCAGACGCCATCTGTCTCGGCCACCTCGATCAGATCCAGGTGGCGCGCATTGACCCAGGAACCGGTCGTGGTCTGTATCCAGTTACCCTTGCGTTCTATTCCCATCGTACCGTACCACTCTGCCCTTCAATCTGGTCTGCCAGTTCATCCGTCCACGATGAACGATCCTCGCGCCCACCGGGCCCCAGTTGAACCCAGCCGCCACGCTGTCCACAGCGCGGGCAGACATCATCGTCCTGTATCGGCCCGCGGCGCAACAGACGCGCACGACAGACCGTGCACTGGAAAATCGATTCGCGTTCCTGAAGATCGTTGCCCGTCAAAACCCTGCTGCGAGACGACCCGCGATGCGGTTCATCTGCTGAACGGTTGCTCCGACGCGAACGGCCAGTCCCACACGTACGACAAGGATAATCTCGTCATTGATCACGCGCAGAAAAATACCGCCCTGCTCGCCGAAGATCAGTTCGGAATGAAGTGCGCCGAGTTCCAGTTCAGTCGATGCAAGTCGCCCCTTGGACAACAGCTCGCTCGCAATTGCGGCGACGACTTCTGCGTCATCCCTGGTCTCAGACGTCGAAACCATCACGAGTCCGTCGTGACTACAGATCGCGGCCAGCTCGACCGCTGGGTCGGCATTCTGAATTTCGTCGATGGCCGCCCGCATGGAACTCTGATCAATCATGTGCGATACGCTCCTAACCGGGGTTGCGACGTTATGATAGCAGCGCGCGCCCGACCCAACAATCGGCCGACGCTACCCGTCGCGCTCAGCTGTCGGAAATCGTCAAGATCCGATCTCCCGCCTCGATCTCGGATGCCGAGCGGACGATCAGAACCGTTGATGTGCGCTCTCCGACATCAATGGCCACGCCGACACCGAGCTGCTTCGGGGGCAGATGGTGATAGGGTTCCTTGCGCTTGCGGCGCCGCGGCTCAAAGTCCCGTTCGATCCGGAACATCGTGCCCGGCTCAATGCCATCACGCTGCCCGCGATCGACGTAGACGATCTGCCACGCGGCCACCATGCTTTGTCCGTCGCCTGCGTGCAGGATCTTTCCCTGCACACGCTTTGGCAGCGCACGGGGAACGATCTCTTTCGGCATCGGCTGATAGGCGACCAGATGCATATCTTCCTCGATCGCGTCGAAGCTCACCACGACGCGCGCGCGTGCCGAATCTTCCGCGACTTCCTCGATCTGAATCATCCCTGTCGTACGCAGAAACACCCCGAGGTCCTCATCGGTGTCCGGATCCTCGATGCGCTCGCCGCGATCGTACACATAGAAACGTTGTCCCGGGCGCAAGCCGGCCGCGCGGCCGCCGGTGACGTAGACAATATCGTCTTTGCCAAAGATCGTCCGCCCGTCTTCGCCGCCCAGCAAATAGATCGATTCATCAGGCGCCTGTTCGCGATAGACACCTTCATCTCCGAACCGGACAACGACGGCGCGCGTCGGCCTGGGCGCGGCCTTCGGTTGCGGCAGATCGGCAAGCCGGGAGTTCTGCGCAACATCGCTGGCATCCTGGAGAATTTCCGCGCCTGCAGCAGGTTCGGTTTCAGCAGCGGGAACCGGCGTCGGTTGCGCGACTGGTTCTGGCTCCGGTTGCGCGACTGGTTCAGGCTCCGATTGCGGCGCCGCGACCGGCTCGCTGATGGGTTCCGGTTCGGCAGCCGGCTCTGGCTCGCTCACCGGCGGCTCCATGGCCGCGACCGGAACCGCCGCGCCCTCGACATTGGGCAAGACGAGTTTCTCTTCGGGCCGAATCAGATGAGGATTCTCGACATCGGGATTGTTTTCCCAGATACGCGGCCATTTCCAGGGATCGGCGTAGGCTTTCCCTGAGATGTCCCACAATGTATCCCCCGGCTGAACCACATAGATTCTAGTGTCGGGATCGAATCCGTACAGCGCCTCCTGCGCAGCGACCTGCACCCCTGCTGCCAGAACAATGGCAGACACGAGGCCTGTATAACGGGACCATCCCGAAGCGGTTCGTCTGTTCATCTGTTTCACTGCGCCACCTCACACTGTTTGCGGCGTTCTTCGATTTTCTCCGACACCGGGGACCACGGATACTGCTCTCGCACCTTACGATACCACGACATGGCCGCGCTACAGTCTCCGGACTCCTGTGCCAGGACTCCAAGTTTGTACATTGCATCCGGGACCTTGTTCCCGGATGGATATTCTTCGAGAATTTTGTGGAAATGTTTTTCGGCCGTCGCGCTGTCACCGAGCCCGGCATAGATTTCGCCAAGCCAGTAATGCGCGTTGTCGGCAAGGTCGCTCTGGGGAAATTTCTTCAGCAATTTCTGAAAGGCGCGAACCGCCGTATCGGGGTCATCCTGCTGCATCGCTGCGTAGGCGATCTGGTAAATCCCGCGATCATCATCCGGCAGATCGGACTGCGCCTGCGCGCCGCCCGCTTCGGGCGTCGTGCGCGCTGGAGGCGCAACCCGCCTCGGCTGAGGCGCCCGGCCGGCCGACGCTGACGGCGCTGGCGGTTGATCGGTCGGCTTCACGGAAAACAATGCCGCATTGACCACACGCAGCTCCTGCTGCATCTTCGTCACCTCCTGGCGCAACGCCTGAAGCTCGAGCCCCAGTCGCTCGATGCTGTCCTGCACCAGAAAACTCGTCTGATTGAGCCGGTCGATTTCACGCAGGCGCTGTGCGGTCACGGCGTGCCCACGCCGCAATTCGCGAAACTCCCGATCGAGCTGATCGACACGTTCCGACAGACCTGCGCTCGCACACCCGGACAGCAGCAAAAGCACCAGAACCGAGAATCCTCTTTTCACTCCAACAAACTAGCCGGAATCGCCGCAAACTGTCAAACAATTGAGCGTAATTTCACGCAATTAACCTATAATTAGCCATAATTTGCCCATATCTTGCGCATCGGCGGTCTCCGGGCACCAGATAGTGGTATTGCCAGAAAAAGAGCATGATCTGGGACAATGATCACCATGCCAACCCGCAGACGACATCTCGTACACGCGCTCAGCGTCCTGGTCGCGGCCATCTCGTGGGGCTGCAGCCCTGCGCAGGCGCCACTGGCGATACCGGCTTCATCGCCAGCCGCGTCTCTGAGCGTCCAGGCGCTGAACGCAACGGAGCTCCAGATTGACCTGCTGGTCGGAGCGCAACGCGTTGGTTATGGAACACTGCGGCTGCAAGCGCTGCAGCTCAATGGCGCCTGGGTC
>RFIY01000340.1 GCA_003695505.1 Candidatus Dadabacteria bacterium
CGTGCTCGACGACGAGCCATCCGATGCAACCGCCGAACTCGGCGCCGTGCGTTACCGCGACGCATTTGCAGGGCAATCGGACGAGCGCGACTTCGAACAGCGTTCCGAAGACGACATCTTCATCGTTTGCACGGGCGGAACGACCGGCTTCCCGAAGGGGGTGATGTGGCGTCACGAGGACGTATTCTTTGCGGCGCTGCAGGGCGGTCGCGCGGGTGGTGACCCGATCGAACGACCGATCGAGATCGGGCGCATCGCACAGCAGGGTGATGAGGCATGGACGCTGTACGCCGCCCCGCCCTTCATCCATGGCACGGCCATCTATTCCGCATTGATCACGTTCTTCGCCGGCGGCAAGCTGGTCATCAGCAGGTCGCCGAGCTACGACGCGGCACGCATGGTCGATCTGATCGAGCGCGAACGCATCGAAGTGCTCGTGATGGTCGGCGACGCAATGCTGCTGCCCTTCATTCGAGAGGTTGAAAAACGAGGTGATCGGGCGGATCTTTCGTCGCTTTCCGTGATCACCTCGCAAGGCGCCATCCTGTCGGCGAGTACGCGTAAGCGCCTGGAAGAGCTTCTGCCCGCGGTGATGATCCTCAATAACTTCGGCGCCACCGAGGCCGGCCACCAGGGCCAGTCGGTCACCGACGACGAAGATGGCGGCGAGGATGGCCGCACCCGCTTTGCGCTGGACGAGAATGGCGCACTGATTGACGAGGAGTTGCGCGTCGTCGAACCGAAGCCGGGCGCGCGCGGCCGCATCGCCCGCAAGGGGCATATCCCTCTCGGCTACTACAAGGACGAAAAGAAGACCGCCGAAACGTTCATCGAAGTCGACGGTGCGCGCTGGGTCATCCCCGGCGACTGGGGCGAATACGACGAAAACGGCCTGGTCGTGTTGCTTGGCCGCGGGTCGATCTGCATCAATTCCGGCGGCGAAAAAATCTATCCGGAAGAGGTCGAAGAGGTACTCAAGGGTCACCCCGATATCTATGACGCCCTTGTCGTCGGCGTGCCCGATGAGCGGTTCGGCCAACGCGTTGCCGCGGTCATCCAGCTCGAACCGGGCGCAAGCGCTGAACCCGAAGCGTGGCGGGAATACCTGCGTTCGCGTCTGGCCGGCTACAAGACGCCGCGCGAATGGCACGTCGTCGACGCTGTCCCGCGTCAGATCAACGGCAAGCCTGACTACAAGACAGCGAAAGCCATCGCCGAAGCCGGCACGCACCGCGTCGACGGATGACCGAGTTTGCCGAAATGATGCGGCGCTATCGCCGCCCGGATAAGGTCGATGACCCGCTCTGGAACAAGCGTCGCGAGCTGGCGGCATTGTTGCGCGATCTGGTCGTCGCGCCCGTACGCGACGACCTGGACGAGGCCGTCATTGACGAGTTGCTCGCCGCACTGCAGCCGGCCAGCGCCCGACTGCGCCAGGAACCACCGTTCGCCGGATACGGCGATGGGCGTTTTTACGACCACCCCGAATGGTTCGAGGACCGCAATCCGGTGCTGGGTCTGTCCAGCGCGATGGCCCCGCCCCTCTATCTCGAAGAGTCCGCGGAGCGTGTCCACGGGCACGTTACATTGTCCGCGGCCTACGAAGGCCCGCCTGGCACGGTTCACGGCGGTTTCGTCGCAACGATTCTGGATCAGGCGTGCGGGCGCATCCCGGTCAACGCGGCCATCCCTTGCATGACCGGCGGTCTGCACGTGCGGTACCGGAAACCAACGCCGATCAACAGAAAACTGTCCGTGTCGGCGGAAATGGTGTCGTGCGACGCGCGCAAGGCCGTCGTCCAGGGACGAATCGTCTGCGGCGACACCGTCACAGCCGAGGCTGAAGCCGTGTTCGTCAATCTGTCCGGACACGATTTTCTGGCACACGTCAACCAGTACGACGATTCAGATCAACCCGCACAGGAAACCTGAGCATGTATATCGACTATACTCCGGAACAGAAAGCGCTCAAACAGGAAATCCGCACATACATGGCGGACCTGATGACGCCGGAACTCGAAGATGAGCTGCACGGCATGGAAGCCGGCGGCCCGCTGTATCACGCCGCACTGCAAAAGATGGGCGCGGATGGCTGGCTGGGCATCGGCTGGAAGAAGGAATACGGTGGCCAGGGGCGGTCGCCGATCGAGGAGTTCATTTTTTACGACGAGGTTCAGCGTGCCGGCTTTCCGGTACCGTTTCTGACGTTGACGACGGTCGGCCCGACCCTCGCGAAATACGGCAGCGATGCACAACGTGCGCAGTTCCTGGGCCCGATCCTCGCTGGCAAGGTCCATTTTGCGATTGGCTACACCGAACCCGGCGCCGGCACCGATCTGGCCGGACTGCGCACGACAGCCGTCCGCGACGGTGATGAATACGTGATCAACGGACAAAAGATCTTCACGTCGCTGGCCAACTTCGCCGACTACCTGTGGCTCGCGGCCAAGACCGATCCGGACAAGAAACACGATGGTATTTCCGTCCTGATCGTACCGATGAATGCCGAAGGCGTTGAACAGACCCGCATCCGTACGCTCGGAGACAACCAGACCAGCGCGGTCTACCTGAATAACGTGCGCGTCCCGGCCGAGAACATCGTCCTCGGCGAGAACAAGGGCTGGAAGCTGGTCACATCCCAGCTCAATCACGAACGCGTCGCGCTGAACCCCGTTGGCCCGATCGCCCGCTTTCTGACCGAGCTGCAGCGCTGGGCAAAGCAGACGACGACGCCGTCCGGCGAGCGCGTGATCGACCGCCCATGGGTACGGCACAACCTGGCCGAACTCTATGCCCAGGCCGAAATCGTCAAACTGATGAACTGGCAGCAGGCGTGGAAGATCCAGCAACGAGAACTGAGTCCGGCCGACGCCTCGGCGCTGAAAGTATACGGATCCGAGTTTTTCGTGCGTGCCTATCGCGCGATGATGGAGATCCTCGGCGCCGCCGGCCCGCTGAAACTCGGCGAACCAGGAGCGGCACTGCAAGGGCGAATCGAAACCTACTATCGCTCGATCCTGGTGCTGACCTTCGGCGGCGGTACGAACGAGGTCCAGCGCGACATCATCGCCATGATGGGTCTGGGCATGCCGCGACCACCCTACGGACAGGGAGCATGACGATGGCTGAACTCAGTTTCGCATTCGACGAACAACAGCAGGCCGTTCGCGAACTGGCGGCCCGCATTCTGTCGGACAAGGTCACGCCTGAATCGTTGCGGGCCATTGAAGACGGCGACCGCTGGCTGCACGACGACGCCTGGCAGGCCTTTCGCGACGCACAACTGGTCACCATCGCGCTGCCCGAAGCATACGGCGGCGGTGGCCTCGGTCTGATCGAACTCTGCATCATGGCCGAAGAAATCGGCCGCCATGTCGCGCCGATTCCGCTCATCGAGCACGCGCTTGCCTGCGATGCGATCGTTTCATCGGGCAGCGAGGCGCTGCGGTCTCGGCTGGCGCCGCTGTTGTCGGTGCA
>RFIY01000341.1 GCA_003695505.1 Candidatus Dadabacteria bacterium
GCGCCAGCGGCGCGTGCTTCTGAGCTACCTGCCCTCTCCGGCCATCGACCGGATGCTCGACGAGGACGAAGCCGGCCGTGGACGCAAAGCCGAAGCTGCGGTGCTCTTTTCGGATCTGCGCGGCTTCACGTCACTGAGTGAGCGCGTCGATCCGATCGAGCTGGTCGAATGGATGGATGCGTTCTTCTCTCGCGCGACTGCGACGGTCCTGGATGAACTGGGGATGGTGGACAAGCTGATCGGCGATGCGGTACTGGCGGTCTTCGGGATTCCGGAAGCATTGGAGAATCCGGCGGAACGCGCCGTGCGCTGCGCATTCCGTCTCGACGAGACGCTGCAACAGCTCGTGCGCGAACGGCCGATTGGCGGTGTTGCCGCGATCCGCATGGGTATCGGCGTCCACTACGGCCCGCTCGTCGCCGGATCGATCGGTTCGGATGCGCGCCGGACATTCACGGTGTTTGGTGACACCGTGAACACCGCCAGCCGCCTGGAAGGCATGACGAAGACGCTCGGTCGCGACCTGATCATCTCCGAGCCGGTCTACGAACAGCTTTCTGAAACACTTCGGGAACGGTTCGAACCGCTCGGACGGCACGACATCCGCGGCAGAACCGATGGCCTGTTCCTCTACGGGTGCGCATTGCGGGGGTAATAAAATATCGAATCCCGGACGTCGCCGCCCGCGTTCGCGTACTCGCTCGCTCGTCTGACTTTCCAGATCGGCTCACTGCTCAACAGACCGGACTCCATGTAACGTGTCGCTTTACACAGGGTTTGATGCGCTGATAGCATGTAAACCATGAAGTTCAGGATTCTGCTCGAACAGGACGAAGACGGCATCTTTGTCGCCGAATGTCCGGCACTTCCCGGATGCATCGCGCAGGGCGAGACACGCGACGAAGCTCTGCGAAACATCCAGGACGCAATCGAGGGATACCTGCACAGTTTGCGGGAGCACGACGAGCCGATCCCTCCGCCGATCTATGAAGAAACGGTCGAGGTCGCGATTTGACGAAACTCCCCGTTTTGTCAAGCAAGGAGGTTCTCAGGGCACTGCGCAAAATCGGCTACCAGATCGACCACCAGACGGGTAGCCACATCATATTGCGCAACGAGAACCCACCGCATCGACGACTGACGGTGCCCGCTCACAAGCCGATCGCAAAAGGAACACTGCGAGCCATCATCCGCCAGGCAGGCCTGACGCGCGATGAATTCATTGCTTTGCTTTGATACCGCCTGCAAGATTGGAAACCATGCCGGCCGATCGCATTTGTCGAAGCGCCGCCCACAGGCAAACCGGCAACTGCACCAGTGGCAGCACCGATACCTCGAACCACGGCAGCACAGGATTAGTGTCTGAAAGACCCAGGCGTCCGATTACCAGCTCAGACCCGTCATTGAGCCGTGACCACACCATACGCAGCCGTTGTCATACATTGAACCCCCTCCTGTTCCTGGAGTTTTCCACCGTTCATAGTTTGACCCGATTCAGCCGCAGCGCGTTGCTGATCACCGACACGGAGCTGAAGCTCATCGCCGCGGCCGCGATCATCGGGTTGAGCAGGAGCCCGGTCCACGGATAGAAGACGCCGCCCGCGATCGGGATGCCCAGGGCGTTGTAGACAAACGCGAAAAACAGATTCTGACGAATGTTGCGCATCGTCGCCCGGCTGAGCACCCGCGCGCGCACGATGCCGCGCAGGTCGCCGCGCACGAGGGTCACATCGGCGCTCTCCATCGCGACGTCGGTACCGGTGCCCATCGCGATGCCGACGTCGGCCGCGGCCAGCGCCGGAGCGTCGTTGATGCCGTCGCCCGCCATTGCAACGACTTCACCCTGCTGCTGGAACTCCTGGACGACCGCCGCCTTCTGATCGGGCAACACGCCGGCGCGCACGTCATCGATACCGAGCTGTTCGGCGACGACCTGCGCCGTCGTCGGGTTGTCACCGGTCACCATGACGACGCGCACGCCCTCGCGATGCAGCGCCGCGACCGCGTCGGGCGTGGTTTGCCGGATCCGATCGGCAACCGAAATCAGGCCGCGAACCTGTTTGTCGACGACGATGTACAACACCGTGTGCCCCTGCGCCCGAAGCTGTTCGGCACGACCGGCCAGGGCTCCTGCATCGAGTGCGAACGCCTCAAGCAGCGCTTCGGCGCCGAGGGCGACCTCGTGCCCGTCAACGCTGCCCCGCACGCCACGCCCGGCGAGCGCCTCAAACGCCTCGGTCGCCGGCAAGTCCTGCAGACCCCTTTCACGCGCGCCTTCGACGATTGCGGCGGCAATCGGGTGTTCGCTCTGCTGCTCCAGGGCGGCAGCCAGCTTGAGCAGTTGATCCGAGTCCTGCTGATCGGTGGCCGTCTCGACTTCCGCAAGCTGCGGACGTCCTTCGGTCAGCGTGCCGGTCTTGTCGACCAGCAGCACCGTCACCTTCTCCATATGTTCGACGGCCTCGGCGTTGCGAAACAGCACACCGGCCTTTGCGCCACGACCGGTCGCGACCATGATCGAAATAGGCGTCGCCAGGCCAAGCGCGCACGGGCAGGCGATGATCAGCACGGCAACGCTGTTGACGAGTGCGTGCGCCAGGCGCGGTTCGGGACCGACGGTCGCCCAGACGATGAACGCAACAACTGCCGACGCGACCACGGCCGGCACGAACCAGCCGGCGACGACATCGGCAAGGCGCTGAATCGGCGCCCGCGATCGCTGCGCCTCGGCGACCATCTGGACGATGCGCGACAGCAGCGTGTCTGCCCCGACTTTTTGCGCTTCGATGACCAGGGCGCCGCTGGTATTCAGCGTGCCACCGACGACGGGGTCGCCGGGTCCTTTGTCTACGGGCATCGGTTCCCCGGTGATCATCGATTCGTCGAGCGCCGAGCGCCCCTCGAGCACGACTCCATCGACCGGAATCTTTTCGCCGGGACGTACCCGCAGGCGGTCACCAACCCGGATGTCGCTGATCGGAACGTCACGCTCCGTGCCGTCTGGTTCGATGCGGCGGGCAATCGCCGGCGCCAGCCCCAGCAGCTCGCGGACCGCCGCGCCGGTACGACTACGGGCGCGCAGCTCGAGGACCTGACCCAGCAGCACGAGCGTGATGATCACGGCGGCCGCCTCGAAATAAATCGGCACGGTGCCGTCGGGATTGCGGAAGGCATCCGGGAACTGCTCCGGCACCAGCACGGCCAGCACCGAGTAGCCCCAGGCCGCAGCCGTCCCGAGACCGATCAGCGTGAACATGTTTGGCGCACGGTTTTTCAACGATTGCGCAAAGCGGACAAAGAACGGCCAGCCGCCCCACAGGACGACGGGCGTCGACAGGACGAGCTGCACCCATTGCAGGCGTTGCGTCGCGAAGCGCTCGAACAGGTGCGCGAAGGCCGGGATCATCTCGCCCATCGCGAGCAGCAGCACCGGCAGCGTCAGCACCGCGCTGACGATCAGCCGCCGTCGCATATCGTCGAGTTCGGGGTTTGCTTCTTCGAGCTGGACCGTCCGTGGCTCCAGCGCCATACCGCAGATCGGGCAATTGCCGGGATGGTCCTGGACGACTTCCGGATGCATCGGACAGGTGTACTCCACCTTCGTCAACGGCTGTGGCATTTCGGGTTCGAGCGCCATGCCGCAAATCGGACAACTGCCCGGTTTGTCCTCGCGGATTTCCGGGTCCATTGGGCAGATCCAGACGGCGCCTTCCGGTACGTCTTCCGGCTCCGCGGAGTCCGGATGCAGATAGCGTTCGGGATCC
>RFIY01000342.1 GCA_003695505.1 Candidatus Dadabacteria bacterium
CTTACGCCCAAATCAGAAAAATTCTGATCCTCCAACCGGATGCAGACCTATTTTCTTCGCCCGCTGGCCGCGATATCGTGAGCCTGCAGGTTGAGCAAAGGAGGTCTTGCCGATGCTACAGGAACAGTCGTACAAGCTGGCGCAATGTGACGGATTCTCGATCTGGCGCGTAGGTGTCGATCGAGCGGAGGACGTGACACGCTTCGTGCACGGCGTCTATCACGAGCGCTTTGCCGCGCACCCGGACTGGGATGGTCCGTCGGAACTGGACAAGATGCTTCGCGACGATCTCGGTACCTTGCCCTATTCGGCAATCATCAGTGCGTTTGACGAGGCCGGGCGGGCGCTGGCGACGGTACGTGTCATTCGCAAGGTGCCGTTTCGGCCGCTGCCGACGGAGCGCGATTTTGGGCTCGATTTTTCGGAGATTGCCAGGAAACGCGGTCTGGAGGTTCACGAACTGTTCGAAATCGCACGCTTCGCGAAAAGCGATCGGGCAATCGTGGCGGCTGGTCTGGACGAACGCGCCGGTCATCAGGCCGTTGATCGCGTCCTTGAGCAGGCGGTTCGCGCGACAGCCTACGATCCGCAAAACGCGTGGTGCGCGTCGATCGACAATGTCGTGCTTCAATTGCTTAGAAAGAAGGGTTTTGTATTCGATGCGGTTGCACCCTCGACGGTGTACCTCGGGTCGGATACCACACCGGCTCTGCTACCCGTTTCTGTCTGGGCGGCACATCAGAAGGCGAAACGCGGGTCCGTCGCGACAGCGGCGCGCAAACGCGCGCAGGCGCGGCGACCGACCGGCCTCGCCGCGGTTGGGAGCCTCTGACGATGCCAGACAGGTCATCAGAGCCGGTGTTGCTTGTTGACCGGGATGCGGGCAGTACGGCGTTGTTGCGCGCCGTGCTGCCCGCATCAGCGGTGGTGGAGCGTGCGGACGTTATCTGGGTTGGCCCATGGCTGCGGCGGCTGCGGCCGCGGCTGATCTTCGTCGAGCCGGCAGGATTCAACGTCGTGCCGCGTTCGGTCGCGATGGCCGTATCCATGCTGGCGCGATCGGTACATCCGGTGCCGGTCTATTTGTTCAGCATCCTCGAAACCGATGTGCTGGAACGGTTGTCTGCCGAATACCAATGCGCGGGCTTCCTGTCCAAACATCCCGCGATTGAAGATCAGCAGCGGCGCGCCATCGATCAGGCCTTGCATGTACCGCGGCGACACGTTGCCCAGGTGGCGTTCCAGCCGATATAACAAGCGTCCTTGCCGTTTGCAAAGACGGAAATGCAACAGCGCGCCGTCCATTGGGGACGGCGCGCTTCTTTTGTTCCGAGGATACTGGCACCGACGCTCAGTGCGCCTGCTGATCCTTGACGACTTCGATCAGTTCTACCTCGAACTGCAGTGCCTCATTCGGACCGATCCGCGGCGGCGCGCCTCGTTCCCCGTAGGCCAGCTCGGGTGGCAGGTAAATGCGCCACTTTGAACCGGGCTTCATCATTTGCAGCGCTTCTGTCCAGCCGGGAATTACGCCCCCAACGGGAAATACAGCGGGTTCGCCGCGATCATAGCTGCTGTCGAATACGGTGCCATCGACGAGCTGGCCGCGGTAGTGCACCTTGACCATGTCGTTGGCGGTCGGGGGCGTGCCACTGCCTTCTCGCTCGATCTTGTAAAGCAGGCCGCTGTCCGACTTTTTGACACCTTCCTGCGCTTCGATCATGGCCAGGAATTTCTTGCTTTTCTCGGCATTGACAGTGGTCGCCTCGGCAAACTGCTTCATTTGCGCCTTCTGCATATCTGCCTGGCGGGCCTCCATGCGGCTGCGGAAATCCTGCATTGCCGCCATGATTTGTTGCTGCGTCAGTTGTGGAGGCTGGCCTGAGTAGCCATCGCGAAAACCGGCGGCGAAGGCGTCGGCATTGAGCGTCGGGTCCTGTTGAGCCAGTCGCATACCCAGATCGTGCCCGATCGTGTAGGCAATGGTCTGGCTGTTGTCTTCCGTGTTGAGCGTGAATGAATCGCCCTTCTGACAGGCGGCGGTGGATACCAGTGCGGCGACCAGCAGCGTGGCGCGTACCGAAAACTTCATTGGTTCTCTGATCCTTTGGTTGTTCGTGCCCGGCAGTCGGGCGTTTTTGTGACCGCTATATCTTACAATGTTGCGGCTGCAATGGCTCGTTAGCCCTTCAGGAGGGCACCTGCAGCGGCGTCAGCAGCGGATCCCACTTGAATTTGTTGTAGTCTCCGCCGGAAATGGCCTTGCGCAGCGACACGCCGTCCTGGATCGACATTTCCAGTGCATACTGGGTGGCGGAATCCACGGGTCGCACCGAACGCATCGCATCCAGCCACCGAATCGCCTGCGCGGTGTCGCCGGTTTTGAGGTAGTCGGCTTCGGCCTTGAATACATACCAGATGGCGAAATGCTTCTCCTGATACGGACGTGCCTTTTCCAGATATTCGAGTCCCCTGTCGAGGTTGCCGACACTCACGGGAAAACGCGGCGCCTTGACGTAGAGTTTGGCCAGACCGATCAGTGGCGAAGCGTAAAAATAGGTCTCATCCATCGCCGCCGCGCGTTCAAGGTGTTTCTGGTACTCGGGAATCAGTTGTGTGGCGTCAAGGATCCCACGGCTGATCGCTTCGAGTCCGAGAAATGTGGCCGACCAGAAGTGTCCACCGGGGTGTTCCGGGTGATCGGCGCGAAACTGTTGCGTCAGTTTTGTGCCGATGCGCGCCGCGCGTATGCGGGCATCGCCGAGATCGACCATGCGCCAGTAGTTGAAGGCATACAGCGAGGCCCATTCCGCGTATTTCGCATCGCCTGATCGGGTGTAGGCTTTCCAGGAACGTTCAATGGCGATCTGCGCCTGTCCGAGATCGAACAGGGTCGGGCGCATGATCTCGTAAACGTGATCCAGCGGGCGTGCCGGATCCAGGTAGTCGAGTGGGACGGTGGCAATGCTGGGGGCAGCCTGTGCGCGCAGCGGATTCGCTGCCGCGGCAATGCCGGCGGCTGTCTGAACCAGCAGTTGGCGTCGTGAATGGCGAGGGCTGCAGTGAGGCATGGCGAATCTTTCCCGTGAATCATCCGCAAACATGGTTATACCGCGTTCGCATCTTTTGCGCGAACGAGTCAACGTATCAGACGGATCTCGGGCCCCTGTGGTTCCGTTGCGCCTGTCAGGGCGTCGCGTCGAGCCACGGCGCCAGCACCTGTTCGCCCCATTCCCAGAGGCGTCGACCGTTGTTGGGGTCGGTGGCTTCTGGAGATGGCGCACGTCGCCGTTTCATATGCAGATAGATTCCGGTTTCGTGTTCGATTTCGGGTGACGCGGCAAGCCAGAGCACGGGTTCGGCGGCGACGGTCGGGGCGTTGAACATCCAACGCATCGCCGGGCGCAGGATCGGTTCGAGCCAGGCCGGCGCATCGCGTGCGATGCTGGAGGCGACCGGGCCCGGGCAGAGCGAATGCACCGCGACGTCGGGATGCTGCGCGGCTGCCAGCCGCCGGGTCAGCTCGGAGACAAACGTCAGAAGCGCCAGCTTCGAGACGCCGTACTGTTTCATGCCGTCGCGCAAGCCGTAGGGGCGAAACGCCCCTGGTTCGGGCCAGTCGAGGGCGCGGGCCGAACGATGCGCTTCGGAAGCGACGAACACCAGACGCGCGGGCCGTCCATCTGGTGGCTGACCGGCCCAGGTCGCATTGGGAATCGTGCCGGAGCCAAGCAGAAGCCGTACGAGAAGATGGTTGGCCAGGTAGTGCACCGTGAACATGATCTCGAATCCCTGGGCTCCGGCATATCCCTGGCGTGGCATCAGGCCGGCATTGAAGATCGCGGCATCGAAGACATCGCCCGCGGAGGCCAGCCGTGCCGCGAGCGATGCAACGCTGTCCAGATCGCCGAGATCGACCTGTTCCATCCGGATGCGCGGGTTTCCGGTCGTTTCCGTGAGCCGCGCGGCCGTTTCCGGAATCCCGCTGCGACAGGCCAGCACGAGGCTCGCACCGCGCTTTGCAAGCGCTTCGGCAATGGCATAGCCAAGGCCCGCGTTGGCGCCGGTGATCAGGATCTTTTGCGCGGACAGATCCAGATCAGCAGGAAGCGGCACGATGTCTGACCGCTGGGTCAGGCGGTCGAGGATGCCCGTCACGGTTGCGGTCAGCGGATTGTCGTGACCCAGAAAGGAGGCACGGTCACCGGAAGTCATGCGTTTGCTCCTTGAGCAGGGGCGATGCCATATCGTTCGTGGTAGTCGGCGAATATGTCGGCAATGGTGTTCGCGTCGAGTCCGAAGTCCTCGAGCGCGTAGACGTGGCGGCCATAACGGTCCTTGCGATTACGCGTGCGCGCCTGCTCCTGGGCATCGGTCCAGTCCAGCGCGTCGATCCCCGCCTGTTCGTAGATCGAACGGATCGTCCGCACGGGATCAGCGACGAGATCGCTGTAGCGTACGTCGATCACGCGTGTTTCGCGGTCGGAACTTGCGCGATCCCGTGCGGCCTTGTCCAGTACATAGGCGATCTTTCGCTGCCAGTGGCGACCAACTTCAATCGGATCAACGTGATCGCTGAAGATGCCGCATCCATGCGCAACCATGCTGCAAAACGAACCCAGGACCTCTGTCAGATGACGGTGGGTCTGGATCACGAGCGCTTCCGGGAACTGGTCGAGCAGTGCGTCGAGGTGTTCGATGTGGTTCGGCGTCTTCAGGATCCAGTGGCTGCGTGGTCGCAGCCATTGCAGCAGGCGCAGCGTGCGCCGCAGCCAGCCGTAGGCCGGCGTATGGTCGGCGGCTTCGGCCCAGGCCGCGTAACGCGGAACGTGCAACATGGCCTCGGCGGTCTGGCTCAGAAAGGCCATGTCCAGCAGCAGGATCTCTTCTTCGGGAGCGTCGGGTTCGATCGGATGGATCGCGAAAAAGTCGGGCGCCAGGTAACGCAGCGCCGCGGTGGATTGACGCGCGACGCGTCGGCGTCGGTGCGATTGATCGTGCCGCTCACCACGCAACGGCGCCGGATTCAGTGCTTCCCAGCTTGGCAGCCAGCGCGCATCGGGGTGCGCAGCCAGCAGGCGCTGGAGCAGGGTGGTGCCCGTGCGCGGAATACCGGCGATGATCAGCATCGGCGGCAGGGACGTGCGCTCGATCTCTGGATGGGCGCGGTAGAGGGCGTCGATGCGCAGGCGGTTCGCGACGAGGTTCACCAGCCGCGTCTGCTGGATGACGCGGCCGAGGGCATGTAGCCGGGCCTCCTCGTTGATCGACTGTACAAGGACTTCCAGCGGCTCGACGAAGGACTCATCCGAAAACCGCCGCTCTCCCGTGGCGCGGCGAGCGCGGTCGATGATTGCGGATGCCGACAGCTTTGGCAGCAGGGGCGTCGGCGCGACGCGGTTGAACATGCGGATCGCGCGCGGACGGGCGGGATGGGCGTAGTCTCGCGAGGTCACGCGCTCCGGATTCATCGGTTGAGCTCCTCGCGCAGCGCATTCAGTTTGACGACACGGGTGGCCGGTACGGGTCGCTCGTTGGTGTGAATCCAGCGCCAGCACATCGTGCCCTGATCGTGTCCGGCCGTCTCGAGCCAGTTTGGATGGCCCGGGTCATCATGGGCAACGATGACGCGCACCGAGCCGTCCGGTTCGTAGTGGGCGGTGTGCTTGTTGATGTGTATGCGATGGTAGCGGTAGTCGAGCGACTCCATCCAGTAATTGTTGAGCTGAAAGTTCCAGTACGGGCAGGGGTCCGGGACCGGTGTCTCGATGACCAGCGCCTCGTCCGGCGCGAGGCGCCAGTGACTCATGTAGTACGCGATGTTGGGGTCGCCGCCGGCGGCAATCGATACTTCGGGATCGAACAGCGGAAGCTCGTTCGTATGTTTCTGAAAGTCACGGGACCACTTCGCAAACAGCGCGGATGCACCGGCGACCAGTAGCGACGCCTGCCGCAGTCCGTCGACGAGCTGCTCTGGCCCCAGCGGTTCGGGCTGGTCCGGACCGTTCAGGCA
>RFIY01000343.1 GCA_003695505.1 Candidatus Dadabacteria bacterium
GACGTATTCGCTGCGTGACGATGGTCTCATTCGTGTGCAGAACCGCGGGTACAACGTCGCGGAGGGTGCCTGGAGCGAGGCCGTCGGGCGCGCCGATTTTGTGGACAGCTCGCGGGTTGGTCGTCTGAAGGTGTCCTTCTTCGGGCCGTTCTGGGGAGGATACAACGTGGTGCGCTACGATCCCGCGCGCGGCCTGGCGCTGGTCGTCGGCCCAAAGCTGGACTGGGTCTGGATCCTGAGCCGGACCGCGATCCCCGCCACGGATGATCTTTTGCGCGCCGAGTCATGGCTGAGGTCCGTGGGCGTCGATCCCGAATCGCTACACTGGACGAAGCACGATCCTGGGATGTGCGCGGAAGGCGGTTCGTCCGAATGAAGTGGTTGATGACAGGGGCGTCCGGTTTCGTCGGGCAGGCGCTCGAGCGCGCCCTGCAGGCGCGCGGCGATGCGGTGTGGCGACTCGTGCGGCGGACACCGCAGACGGACGTCGAGATCGAATGGGATCCTGCACGCGGTCGCCTGGAGCCGGAGGACCTCGCGCGCATCGCCCCCGATCTCGTCGTGAACCTCGCCGGTCGCTCGATCGTTGGCCGACTCAGTCGCCGCGCGAAGGACGAGATCCTGCAAAGTCGCGTCGCGGCGACGCGCACCCTCGTCGATGGGCTGGCAGCGGCCGGATTGACATCCACGCGACTGCTCTCGGCATCGGCGATCGGCATCTACGGCAGCCGAAGCGAACCTGTGGACGAGGCGGCTACACCGGGCGAAGGTTTTCTGGCCGACGTCTGTCGGCAGTGGGAAGCCGAGGCGCTGCGGGCGGCCAAAACAGGCACGGCGGTCACGCTGCTGCGGTTCGGGATCATCCTCGATCCTTCCGGCGGCATGCTGGCCCGTCTGTTGCCCGTGTTTCGCTGCGGGCTGGGTGGACGACTCGGCGACGGCCGACAGTGGATGAGCTGGATCTCGTTGCACGACACCGTGTCCGCCATTCTCTTTCTGGCGAATGCCGGCGTCGATGGCCCGGTCAATGTGGTGGCGCCGCAACCGGTGACGAACCAGATGTTCACCGAGGCGCTCGCAGATGTGCTGGGACGCCCGGCGTTTTTGCCGGTGCCGCGTGCCGCCATCGCGCTTGCGTTCGGGGGCGATGCGCGCGACGTGTTTTTCCAGGACTGCGCCGTCATGCCCGGCAGATTGCGGGAGGCAGGATTCGCCTGGCGTGATCCGGAACTCGGCCCGTTTCTGGCCTCGGCGCTCGGGGGGACGGCGTGACGGCTCCGGCGCGATGGCCGTGGCCCGAGGCGTTGCCCGAAGAGACGGCGATACCCCTGCGGCTCGCGGCCCTGAAGTCCGGCGGAACGCCGCTGATCGTGCCGTTGTGGTATGAGTGGCGCGACGATGCCTTCTGGTGTGTGACGCATCGGGAGGCCCGGCTGCTCCGCCGGGTGCGGGCACACCCGTTGGTCGGGTTCGATGTCAGCACGAATGAACCGCCGTATGCGGGTGTCAGTGGTGACGGCCGGGTGACGGTTCATGGCGCGGAGCAGGCTGCAGCGATTCTGCCACGCCTGATCGATCGCTACACCGGTTCGCGTGAGCATCGACTCGCGCGGTGGCTCCTTGGCCGTCTGGACGAGGAAGTCGCGCTGGAGATTCGGCCGCAGCACTGGCGTTGCTGGGATTTTTCCCGGCGAATGCGCGATCTCTGACGCCGGCGCACGCGCTTCCGCCAGCTTCCTTGCACGATCCTCACATCGTGGGATGATCATGACGGTCGGCGGCGACGCCCCGACGATCATTGACCGCGGAGGATCCATGAATATCAAAGCACTTTTGCCGCTCTGCCTGCTGCTTGTCACGGCCTGTGACGACGCGGCGACGAACGACCGCCCGTCCGACACCGAACTGGCGAAGCTGCGCGCCACGTGCAGCTTCGCGGCCGGCGATCCGGCGACGGTGACGACCGGCTACGAGATCCCGGTTGGCCCGGACATCAGGATCGATCATTTCGTGCTGATCATGCAGGAAAACCGCAGCTTCGATCACTACTTTGCGCGGCTGCCCGAAGCCGGGGTGACCGATGTCGCGGTGGCGCCGCTGACCGCCAGCAACCCCGATACAGACGGCACGCTGCGCTACGCCTATCACGAAACGATGCATTGCATCGAGGACGTCGCCCATTCGTGGAACGCCAGCCACCTGCAATACAACGATGGGCGCAACGACGGTTTCGTGACCACGAACAATCCCGACGGCGTGCGGGCGCTCGGCTACTACGATGAATCGGACCTGCCGTTCTACTACGGCATCGTCAAAACCTTTGCCAGCGCCGACCGGTTTTTCTGCTCGATGCTCGGTCCGACGTGGCCCAACCGGATGTTCTTTTTCGCCGGGACGTCGTACGGGCGCACCAACAATCAGTTCGTGCCCGACGGGGTCACGGTGACGTCGATCTTCGATCTGCTCGACGAGCGGGACATCTCCTGGACGATCTACTCGCAGGATCTGCCCGGGGCGGCGATGTTTCCGCACCTGCTTGGCAAGGGGGGCGAGCATCTGAAAGGTTACGACGAGTTTTTCGAGGATGCAGCCGCCGGCCGCCTGCCCGCCGTCGCGCTCGTCGATCCGGAATTCAACGCCGGCGTCGATCGCACCGACGAGCATCCGCCCGGCAGCCATCAGGCGGGGCAGGCATTCGTTGCCAGCGTCGTCAACGCCGTCCGTGACAGTCCGCTGTGGCCGTCGAGCGCGGTGATCGTCACCTATGATGAACACGGTGGTTACTACGATCACGTGCCGCCACCACCCGCCTGTCCGCCGGATGAGCACGCGCCGATTCTCGACGGGGATGATGTCCAGGCCGCATTCGATCGTTTCGGATTCCGGGTGCCACTGCTCGTGGTCTCGCCGTGGGCGCGGCCCGGCTACATCGAACACCGCACACTGGATCATACGTCGGTCATCCGCATGATCGAGGCCCGCTACGATCTGCCCGCGCTGACGGCGCGTGATGCGAATGCGTTGCCGCTGACGGTGCTGTTCGACTTCTCGGGCGAGCCGCCATTGCTCGATGCGGCACCATTGCCCGAGGCGACCGTCGATGAAGCGGCGTTGCAGCTTTGCCGGCAAATGTTTCCCGGAGACGGTGGCGGGATTTTCTAGACCATTACCGTCAGAACGAGCGCTTCAGCAGCTCGGCGACCGCTTCGGGGAAACCGTCCAGCCCGCCAAGGTGCGGCAGCAGGCGCACGGCGAGCTGATGTTCGGCGGCCGCCGCGTGTAACAGTTGAGGCACGTCCTCCTGCACATGGGCGCCGGCCGATAGCAGCCAGGGCAGGACGTCGAAGGCGCGCACGCCGTCAAGCGCCAGCGTCGCGACAGCATCGGGAATCGACGGTTCCGCGAGCTCGAGGAACGCGACGCGCACGGCCGCGTAGGTATCGCTCAGCGCGGCCGCCAGCGCATCGGCGGTGCGACGAACTTCGTCATTGGCTTCGCTGCGCCGGCTGCCGTGGGCGATCAGCAGCAGGGTTGGCAAGGATTGAGGCACGTCCAGATGTCCTTTTCTGTTCACGTCGCGGATCCGCGCGTGGCAGTGGGCGGTTTGAGCCACTGGTCGCGTGGCATCAGTGTAGCGACCGGCCGGCGGCGGTTCAACGCGAGTTCGTGCAGTTCCGCCGGAAAGAAACGCACGGCCTGCAAGGCCGTTGCCGAAAAGCCGAC